>CALBHX010000032.1 GCA_937892925.1 uncultured Lentisphaeraceae bacterium | reverse complement strand
TGATTGATGTGGAAATTCCGGCGGGGGCGAAGCAGCTGCGGTTCTCTTTAACCAATGAATCGTCAGATGCTGGCGTAGATAATACGGGCGTTTGGACGGAGCTTCACCTCTTCCGTTCCGGAACTGCGCATTAAATCAGAGTATTAAAGTTGAAGTTGCCGCCGAAACGGGAGTCCGTTTCGGCGGCTCTTTGTTTACGGGGGTGTAAGGTGGAGGACGGTACGTTGGGTATGCGGAGGGCGTGTTACGGAAGCAACGGGCAGTATGGGAGATGCTGCCCCAAGTTTGTATAAACCCCGGGGCGATTCACAGGTAGATCCGGTGCGGCTTTGTTGTGCGCCACAACGCTGACAGGACTGAACGTTGTTTGAGCTGGTATGGGGAGGGACCCGGCGGAGAATCGATACCTCGTATGGTAGAATGAAACTGGAACGTTTGTGGTTGCGGTGGTAGGTACACGCGAAACGGGGGAGACGGCGTGGAGATGGGGGTCGTGTATATTTTGAAAATGTATTATTTTTGCGCTTTACACGAAAAAGACTTGCTTTTTTGCTTGCCTTGTCGCATACTTTAGACAGTTGAATCATGGGATGCATTAAAACGTGGTACGCGGGATGAAAACAATGAGGCCATGGATGATGTGGGCGCTGGCGTGGTTGGCGGGTAGTGTATCCGCGGAAGCACTTTCTCCAGTGGCGGCGTTCGCCGTCAAACAGGAAGCAGCCATTGCTGAGCGTGTTGGGCGGGAGACGTTGCCGCGGCGCCGATTACAAACGGAATATCTGATGCGTCAGGATTATAGTTTGCGATTGGAGCGTGAACAGCAGGAGTTGGTGCGTACAGGCTCGTTGACAACAGATGAGATGGAGCGTCTGCGTGTACAGCGGAAAGCTTTGGTGGCGCAATTGCGTGCGTTGGATGTACAGCTCGCGGAGGCAGCACTGAAAGCTCCGGAGATTCGAGAGATCCAGGCTTTGGCCGAGGCTAATGAGGCGCGCTTGGGGGCTTTGCGGCAGGCTTTGGCTCCGGCTTCGCAACGGAAGCCGGAGGATGAAAAAAAATAAGAGGATGAGAGGGTAAAAGAGATGGCGAAAATGAAGCAGGTTGGTCAACGGAAACCGCGTATCTTAGTGGTAACTCCTGAGATTACTTATCTCCCGGCCGGAATGGGCAATATGGCGGATAAGCTGACGGCGAAGGCTGGTGGGTTGGCGGATGTGTCTGCAAGCTTGGTTTCTCGTCTTTTCCAGCTTGGGGCGGATGTTCACGTGGCGCTGCCGCATTATCGGCGGATGTTTCATGTGGACGTGGGGCGGCTGATCAGCGATGAGTTGCGAAAATATCAGGCACATTTGCCTGATTCACGGATTCATTTGGCCGAGGATCGCTGTTTCTACTATCGCGAAACGGTTTATTCACAGGGTGATGAAAATCCGCATTTGGCATTGGCTTTCCAACGAGAGGTTATCAACAACATCATTCCAACCGTTCAGCCGGACTTGATTCATTGTAATGACTGGATGACAGGGCTTATCCCTGCTGCAGCACGACGCTTGGGTATTCCTTGTCTTTTTACCATTCACAATATTCATACGGTGCATCGTTGTCTAAGTGAGATTGAGTATGCCGGTATTGATGCGGCGGAGTTTTGGAAAAATCTCTATTACTCGCGTCCTCCGCATGATTATTTTGAGAGTCGAGAGACAAATCCGGTTGACTTCTTGACGTCTGGTGTCTTTGCTTCGCACTTTATTAACTCTGTTTCCCCCACGTTTCTGGAAGAAATTGTACGGGGTTGGTTTGATTTTATTCCGGCACAGTTTCGCAGTGAGGTTATTGCCAAGTATAATGCGGGTTGTGCCCGGGGGATCCTGAACGCCCCGGATGATAGTTATAATCCGGAGACAGACCCTAATTTGAAGGTTAATTATGGGCCGCAGACACATCACGCAGCCAAGATTTCAAATAAGATGCAGTTTCAGGAAAAGGTCGGCCTTTTCAAAAATCCGGATGCTCCGTTGTTTTTCTGGCCAAGCCGACTGGATCCTGTTCAGAAAGGTCCTCAGCTTTTGACGGACATTTTGTACCGGACGTTGGAGAAGTATCGAGACGAGAATATCCAGTTTGCGGTGGTGGCGAATGGCCCCTATCAGCAGGCTTTTCGCGATATTCTTGGATTCCATAATTTGTATGGGCGGCTTGCAGTGTGCGACTTTGATGAGCATATTTCGCGTTTGGGGTATGCTTCCAGTGACTTTACGCTGATGCCGTCTCTTTTCGAGCCGTGCGGGTTGCCGCAAATGGTTGCCCCTATTTATGGGTCGCTTACGATTGCACATGATACGGGTGGGCTGCACGACACAGTTGAAATGCTTGACGTGGCCAAGAATGTGGGGAATGGGTTTCCGTTTAAGTATTACGACAGCCAGGGATTGTCGTGGGCAATTGACCGTGCGATGGATTTTTACCGTTTGCCCACCGATGTTCGTGAAGCACAGGTTGCGCGCATCATGCGTGAATCTAAGAAACGGTTCAATCATGAGACGTGTGCGGCGGAGTATATCAAGATTTATGAAGCGATGTTGCAGCGGCCGCTTACGGAACTCTTTGATGGCGAGGCAGGTAATCAGAACCCGTATCGAGAGGGAGTTAACTGATGCCGGCTCCGCGTGCCCATCTTGCGGATGATCCTTGGTTGGCGCCCTATGCCGATGTGATTGATCGTCGGGCGCGTTATGCACAGGAAACAGCCCTTCGTCTTACGGGCGGGGAGGCTTCCCTGCCTGCACTGGCGGCGTTTGCCAGCGGACATGAATATTATGGTCTGCATCGGGTTAAAGACGGGTGGGTGTTCCGTGAATGGGCTCCGAATGCTACAGAGATATGGTTGGTGGGCGACTTCTCGGGTTGGAAGCTCGACCCGGCCTATCGAGCGGAACGGCTGCCGGGTAGGGAAGTCTTTGAATGGAGAGGAGCCAAATCGGCGATCGTTCATGGGCAGTTCTTTCGTCTGGAAGTTCGATGGGCTGGGGGGCACGGGGAACGTATTCCGGCCTATGCCCGCCGTGTGGTGCAGGATGCGAAGACCGGCCTCTTCGCTGCGCAGGTGTGGCAGCCGGAGCCTTATGTTTGGCGGTATGCCTTTGTTCGCCCGGATTGTGCGCCATTGATTTATGAAGCGCATATCGGCATGGCGCAGGAACGGGAGGGAATTGGGACGTATGCTGAGTTCACGGCAAATATCCTGCCGCGAATTCAAAAGGCGGGGTATAATACGCTGCAACTTATGGGTATTATGGAGCATCCGTATTACGGGAGCTTTGGGTATCATGTTTCGAGTTTTTTTGCTGCGAGTTCTCGGTTTGGCACGCCTGAAGACTTGAAGGCATTGATTGACACGGCACATGGCATGGGCATTGCAGTGATTATGGATATTGTCCATTCTCACGCAGTGAAAAATGAACGGGATGGACTTTCCCGTTTTGATGGCACGGAATATCAGTATTTCCATGAAGGATCGCGCGGATGGCATGACGCGTGGGATTCTCGTTGCTTCAATTATGGTAAGACGGATGTTTTGCATTTTCTGCTCTCTAATTGTCGATTCTGGTTAGATGAGTTTCATTTTGACGGATTCCGTTTTGACGGGGTTACGTCTATGCTCTATCTCCATCATGGACTTGGGGTAGATTTCTCCAACTATGGCATGTATTTTGACAATTCTGTGGATGAGGATGCACAAGCTTACCTGACGCTTGCTAACGAGGTCATTCATACGGTTCGTCCAGATGCTCTGACGATTGCAGAAGATGTCAGTGGGATGCCGGGAATCGGGGCGCCAGTTACAGAGAAGGGCATCGGGTTTGATTATCGAATGGCCATGGGGGTGCCGGAATGTTGGTTTAAGCTTGTGCGTGATATTCGCGATGAAGATTGGTCGGTCGGGTTTTTGTGGCATGAAATTACCAGCAGACGTGCGGATGAGCGTACTGTGAGTTATGTGGAATCTCATGACCAAGCGCTTGTGGGAGGCAAGACTTTCATTTTCCAAATGATTGACAAGGAGATGTATGAGGCCATGCATATTGGCTCAGACAATCTCTATGTTGACCGTGGGCTCGCGCTCCACAAAATGGCACGCCTGGCTACTCTGGGCTGTTGCTGTGCCTATCTGAACTTTATGGGGAATGAGTTTGGGCATCCGGAATGGATTGATTTCCCGCGAGAGGGGAATGGGAATAGTTATCATTATGCACGGCGGCAATGGTCGCTTCGCGATAATCCTGCATTGCGATTTAAGGGATTGGGGGATTTTGACGAGGTCATGCTGCACACGGTGGTGCGGGAGAAGGCTTTGGAAGGAACGGTGCCGCGTCGGATTTATGCGAATGATGACGACAAGCTGCTTGCTTTTTTGCGGGGGGATTTACTTTTTGTCTTCAATTTCAATGGGGAACATTCCTTTTCGGATTATCCGCTGATTGTGCCGCCGGGCACCTATACGCACGCGTTCGACACGGATGCAGAGGTGTTTGGCGGGTTCGGGCGGATTCAGCAGAAGCAGGTTTATCCGCAGACAACCATTGCGCGTGCGAATGAGATATGCTTCGCCATTCGGCTTTATATCCCTGCGCGTACGGCTTTGGTGCTGCGTAGAGAACCTCCGCTAGGGAAGGTATAGATGCCTGCGGAGATTTGATTCGACCACACGTACAATGAGACACGCACAAGGAGACTCCATGGTCAAAACTACCGCCATTGTGCTCGCATCCGGTAAAAGCACGCGTATGGGTAATGCGTTAGATAAGTGTTTTCTCTCCTTGGGTGCACGTCCAGTGGTGGCGTGGTCGTTATTGGCGTTTGAGGCGTGTGCAGATGTTGAAGAGGTTATTCTCGTGGTTCGAAAAGATCAGGTAACCGCTGCTGGAGGTATTCAGAGGATATTTGGACTAAACAAGATAAAGCAAATTCTTGTGGGGGGCTCGCGCCGACAGGATTCGGTATGGGCGGCGTTGAAAACGCTTAATCCCGTGGAGTCGCGTTATGTGGTGATTCATGATGCTGCCCGCCCATGTGTTACGCCGGAGTTGATTCAGGAAGTGATTCGGAGTGCCCGGCGTTATGGAAGTGGTGTGGTTGCCAGTCCTGTGGTGGATACGGTGAAAACTGTCGGTTCCGGGATGATGACGAAATCAACACTGGAACGTTCATCATTGTGGGCTGTTCAGACGCCGCAGGCATTCCTGACGGAATCATTACAGACAGCCTATCGGCAGTTTGCTCTGGACAAGAAGGCGCTCTTTACGGATGACTCTGCAGTTTTGGAGGCGGCGGGTATCCCGTCTAGATTGGTTAAGTGGGAGAGCCCCAATCCAAAAATTACCACGCCTATGGATTTGACCCTCGCCGCAGCAATTCTTCGTTTGAATTGAAAAGGGGAACTTGTATGCCACGAGTAACGCGTTATGCCATTATCAGCGACATTCATGCCAACATTGAGGCGTTGGATGCAGTAATTGCTGATGCACAGTGCGAAGGCGTGGACGATTTTGTGTGTCTGGGTGATGTGGTGGGGTATAATGCTGCTCCGGCTGAGTGTATCCGTCGAATTCGTGAGTTGGGGTGTAAGGTCGTAAAAGGTAATCACGATCACTATTGTTCTGATTTCTCTGTTAATTTGGATGACTTTCAGCCTAATGCCGCTAGCGTGATAGAATGGACGCGCCGGAATTTGAGCGAAGATGATATTCGTTGGCTGCGGGAACTCCCTTTGACGGCAGTTGTGAGGGGCTTTACTTTGGTGCATTCTACGTTGGATAGTCCCGAGCATTTTCGGTATGCGTTTGATCGGTTGGATGCCGCTGACAGTTTCAATTGTCAGCGTACGCGGGTATGTTTTCACGGGCATACGCACGTGCCTTGTATGTTCAGACGGCTGCCTGGGGGGGATCGTAATGCGGTGGTGCAGACGGGGCCATTGAATGGAGCCCTTGAGCAGGGAAATTACTTCATCAATGTGGGCTCTGTAGGGCAGCCGCGAGATGGAAATCCGAAGGCCTGCTATGTGATTTTTTCCATGGAGGGGTTGGCGAATCTTTCGGTAGAGTTTCGCCGTGTGGATTACGATATTGAGGCTGCGGTTCATCGGATTGAAGCGGCCGGGCTTCCGGAACGGCTGATCAATCGGTTGTACACGGGGCAATAAGAACGAGGCTCCGGATGCGGATTCAATACCGGGTCTTTCTATTTGGACGAGTTTCCGCTTGTGCCGGGCAGGCGCTTGCGGAGTTAACAGTGGCGCTTGTGGCGTTGGTAATGTTGGTGGTTGGGGTGTCGACGTTGGCCAGGTTATGCGTGCGTCAGCAGGAGCTTCGCCGAGATGTTCGGGCTTGTGCAGGAGTTGAGGCTCTTCGGCGAAGTACAAAGGGATGGGTAGATGAACCACAGCGTATTGAAACACGAGCTGATCGCTTTCATCGAATCAATTCTGTAACACGGCTGGATGCGTTTTCGCCCGCGTTAACCTCTCATCTTCCTGCGAGTCATTATACGTTGGCTGCGCGGGATATGCCAGAAGGTGAACTCGGATTGAAAGAAACACGACGCGAAGAAGTGATTATTCTGGATGCTGCGTTTGTGAATTTGATTTATGGTAAAGGAACTGTGCGGCTTTCTGAGTCAGTAACGTTCCCGGCGGCCTCCGGGCTTTGGAAGTAGGCGTATTGTCTGTGCTCGCTTATTTTGTGTGGGGATATGAATAACACATGAAGGAAGGTGGGTTTGAAGTAGGTATGACGCTGCGCTTATTCGATTATTGATCATGAATCTCTTTAATGCTTAAAATACGGGGATTCGCCTGGTTTGGGGGAGACAGTGAATTGAGGAAGTGGATGGCGGATCTCTTTGGGGGTGGGTTGTTTAAAAGCGTGGTGTGCTAGTCGCTCTATTTGATTTCTTGAAAGACGTTTTTTATATGGTGATAGACTGAACCTGGGGTGAATACAGAATAAAATGGGGGTAGGGCGAGTTTACACCCGACCTAGTGCGGGTTGAGGCGTAGATCTATTGAAACGCGTGAGTGGGGGGTAAAGGGGCATGTATGGAAGATATCGATAGACGCTTGTATTCATGCTGCACGTTTGTTATATTATCCGTGTTCCTCTCTATGGGGGTGACCAGGTCTCGACAGGGCATGTCGGAACTTCGGTTGCGTGCCGGGGATGATCGTTGGCCCCGTAAAATATCGATCAAAAACCTAACTGCGAACGATAACTTCGCTTACGCGGCCTAACTTATCGGCCCGTCGCTGAAACCCCGATGTCTGCTGAGGGCGGAAGCGTCGATTAGCAGATCCTGCCGTGAACCGAACCTTCGGGGACACGTGCTTGTAGCATCATGAGGGCAAGCGTTTGGCCAAGCCTGCCGGTCGGCCTGCCAGATGCGAGATAATTGGCCGGATACGCACGTAGATATCGCTGTGAAGCTGTCTTGGACGCGGGTTCAACTCCCGCCACCTCCACCATCCTATGTTGGCGGCATGTTTGATTGTTAAAAGCCGAAGATGTTTTAGGAAATCTACGGTTTTGTTGGTTTCCTGTCGCGTAGTTTGTTGGGATATTCGCCAATTACGATATGTGCTCTACAGATGGAGGATTCGTATTCCTCGGTTTGTTTTATGGCAGAATTGAAATGTTCTTGGTGGCACTGGAGCGTAAAGGGAAATCGTGGCGGGTATGGGAGTGCTCTATGGAGTGTAAAGCTGTCGTGCAGGTAAAATGGTTGAGGGGCGTTTAGACAGGGACGTAATGTGTTTTTGCCGATATGTATGCATTGGGATTGGGTGCCGAGAGGTTGTTGGGTAAGTATCACCTTCAGTTATTTTGTGGTTAAATGATCGCAGGGCGTTTGTTTTACGGCGAATGGTGGGCGAGGTAGTGTAGGGATATATTAGCGGGAGTGATGTCTCTTTTTGGATAATTTAAGTAGATACATTTCCGTGTTTGCGCATTGCGTTTGACGTTTGAAAAGAGTATAATAATAGACTGTTTTAAGGAGTAAGCATGAGCGCGACGATTGAGGAAATCCGGCATAGCGCGGCGCATTTGGTTGCGTCGGCGGTCTGCTCGTTGTTTGATGATGTCAAAATTGATATTGGGCCGGCTACGGACGATGGATTCTATTATGACTTCGATTTGCCGCATCGGTTAAGTGCAGAGGATTTCCCTGCTATTGAGAAGGCTGTGCGGAAGTTGATTGGAGCCAAGCTTCCGTTCGTTCGGGAGGAAGTGTCGCGCGAGGAGGCGCGGAAAATCTTTAAAGATCAGCCCTATAAGTTGGAACGGCTGGCGGACATTCCTGAAGGGGAGCCGATTTCGATTTATCGGACGGGGGACTATGTTGATCTTTGCCGTGGCCCGCACGTAGCGCATAGTGGATGTGTGGGAGCCGTAAAGCTTATGAGTGTCGCGGGGAGTTATTATCGCGGGGATGAGCATAATAAAATGTTGCAGCGGGTATATGGCATTGCTGCAGCCTCTCAAAAAGAAGTGGATGCGATTATTGCGCGGATTGAAGAAGCAAAGAAGCGGGATCATCGCAAACTTGGTAAAGAATTGGAATTGTTTACGATTACCGAGAGCGTGGGGCCTGGATTGGCGCACTGGTTGCCGAAGGGGGCGCGTGTCCGAATTGCGATTGAAGATTATTGGCGTAAAGAGCACTTTCGTCATGGGTATGAAATGTTGTTTACGCCGCACATTGGCCGGGCAAATCTGTGGCAAACATCCGGGCATTTGGGCTTTTACAAGGATGGAATGTTCCCTCCGATGAATGTAACGGAGGGAGAAGGCGATAAGGCGGTTCAGGAAACGTATTACGTTAAGCCAATGAACTGCCCTTTCCACATTCAGGCATACTTGTTTAAGAAGTATAGTTATCGTGATTTGCCGCTGCGTTGGGCAGAATTGGGAACGGTTTACCGGTACGAAAAGGATGGTGTTCGTCACGGTCTTTTCCGTGTGCGGGGATTCACGCAAGACGATGCACATATTTTCTGTGCGCCGGATAAGATTGAGGATGAGATCCGTTTTACGGTCAAGTTTTGTTTGAAGATTCTGCATCGTTTTGGGTTCCGCGACATTACGGCGTATCTTTCAACGCGGCCGGAGAAGGCTGTAGGAGATCCGGCTAAATGGGAACAGGCCACGGCTTCGTTACGCCATGCGCTTGAGGCTGAGGGCATGGTGTATGACGTAGATGAAGGGGGTGGCGCGTTCTACGGTCCGAAGATCGACATGAAGATTAAGGATGCGTTGGGGCGCGAGTGGCAGCTGGGAACGATCCAGTTTGATTTCAATTTGCCGGAGCGTTTTCACCTGACGTATACCGGAGAGGATGGTAAGGAACATCAACCCTATATGGTGCACCGTGCGTTGTTGGGGTCGTTGGAACGTTTCTTCGGGATTTTGATTGAACATTACGCGGGGGCATTCCCCACGTGGTTGGCGCCGGTTCAGGCTAAGGTGATGCCTATCACGGATGCTCAGACGCCAACGGCTAAAGCTGTTTTGGCCAAACTTTCGGCCGCAGATTTGCGTGCGGAAGGAGATTGGTCGAACGAGAAGATCGGTGCCAAGATCCGCAAGGCGATGTTGGCGAAGATTCCCTATATGTTGGTGATTGGCGGGCGCGAGGCCGAAGCAGGGGTGGTTGCTGTGCGCAGCCGCGAGAAAGGCGATTTGGGAACGATGACCCCAGAAGCGTTTATCGATTTGATTCGGCAGGAAACCCGCGAAGAACCTTAACCCAAACAGGAGTAGTAAACTTGGCCTTCCCCCCCCAAGAACGAGAGCAGAACGGGCGCAAAGGCGCTTCGTTTATTCGTACCAACTTTAAAATCCGAGTGCCGGAAGTGCGCGTGGTGGATGCATCCGGAAAAATGCTTGGGATTATGCCTACGCGCAAGGCTCAGGCGCTTGCAGAATCGCAAGATCTTGATCTGGTGGAAATCACGCCTGGAGCGCAGCCGCCTGTATGCAAAATCATGGATTATGGCAAGTATCGCTATGAGGAAAGCATTAAACAGAAACAGGCACGTAAGAATGCCAAGGCTACCCAGGTAAAGGAAATTAAATTCCATGCCGGCACGGATGTGGGCGATGTGGAGCGCAAGGTGAAGGAAATCTTGGGCTTTATCGATCAGGGAAATAAAGTGAAGATTTCACTGAAGTTTCGTGGTCGTGAAAATGCACACAAGGAGCTTGGAACAGAGTTAATTGACCGTGTGCTTACGATGTGCGGCGAGAAGGTAACAGTGGAGCAGGCTCCAAAATTGCTTGGGCGCGATCTTTCATGTTTGATTGGGCCGCGAAGTGTAAAAAACGCCAAAAAGGTTGTCGAGGGTGCAGCATCTCCAGGGCGTTCACGTCCAGTTACCGGATTGACGCCAACGTTTTCTCATGCATCAGGGGCTGCGGCTCCGCGTACGGGATTAAGTCGCCCGCTTAACTAACATCGGAATAGTTGTGATGCCTTACGCTTTGGAGATAATCTGGGCGTAGGGCGTTTTGTTTTTGAAGGGTCTCGATTCTGAGAAACGGGTTAGTGACGGGTAAATGATGTGGTTTCAGACTGGATCAAGGCGGTGAACGGATGCATGTTGTTTTGGTTGGGCCAGGACGGATTGGAGCGTGGTTGCGGCTACGCCTAGAGGCCTGCGGGCATCAGATTGTGGAACTTTCGCGGGCGGACTATGGTGATTTCTTGGCACCTGAGTATACGCCGGGGGCTTCGGTTGATCGGCTTCAGTCGTGTGATGCTGTAGTTTTGCTGGCGGGGCGGTTTGAACTGAATGCCGATTTGGAACAAATGGGGCAACAAAATGCTACGGGTCCGATTCGAGTGGCGGAAGCGATTCATACCCGATTCCCGAAGGCACAAGTGATTGCGTTTTTGGATGCCCGGATTCGGTGGGCAGAGCGAGACGTCCCGGTGTCGATTCGTAGCTATCTGGCGGCCAAACGTCGATTGGCACGGTGGGTGTTGGGGGCGGCATATTGTTGGGGAGAAGAGGCAGGGACACGGGTTAATGCGATTGCTCCAGGCCCTGTTTTGGCGCCGCCGGATCCTGCGCATCGGGAGAAGGGCGGGCATTGCCTGACACCACGACCAACACTGGAGGATATCGGACGTGCGGTTCAATTTTTGTTGGAAACGCCGTCTGTGACAGGCCAAGTTCTTTATGTGGCGGCTGGACAACAGCTTCTCTGAGGATCGGAGTCAGACTCGATATAAGCTTTATTCGAGCTGAGGGAGACAGAGTTGTGTGTGGATTTGATGGATAAAAGTCGCTGGAATCGGGAGAGAAGAGCTTGCCGTGAGGAAAAAACTTCTACTTTAACCGGAAGTGAAGCAGAAAAGGCGGTACCATAGGAGCGCCGTACGATGCGGGAATCGGCGATGACAACGATTCCATGGTCTTCTTGACTACGAATGAGTCGGCCAAATCCTTGCCGAAAGCGAATGACGGCCTGGGGTATCGTGAGCTCTGTAAAGGGGGAACGGTTGGCTTTCTCGATTTTTTCGCACCGGGCTTGGAACAGGGGATCACCGTAACTGTCAAAAGGCAGACGGGCAATGATTACACAGCTCAGGGCATCGCCGACCACGTCAACACCCTCCCAAAAGCTTTGCGTACCAAAGAGTATCGTAGGGCGAGTCTGATTTCGGAATGCTTCGGTAATGGCATCTCGGCCTATTTCTGGGGACTGGATGAGCAGCTCGATCTGTTTTGCTCGGAGATGCGGTTCTAAAATTTCTACGCAGTTGTGTAACATGTCGTAGGATGTGAAAAGAACCAAAGAACGGCCTTTGGCGGTTACAAACAGTCGATACATGAGCCTGGAAAGTTCCAGAACGTATTCTTTCCCGGTGATGACTTCGGGGAGAAAGTCTGGAACGGCTACACAACATTGCTCTGGATAGTTGAACGGACTTTCTGCAACGAACGCTTTAATGGTCTTTGGCGCATTGACAAGATGGAGACCGAGCCGATGGCGCACATAATCGAAAGAACCTCGGACTCTCAAGGTGGCGGAGGAGAAAATAAGGGTTTCTTTGCTTTTATACAATAGGTTGTTGAGTTGTTGTGCAATGTCCAGAGGAGCGGCGGTAAAACGGACAGTACGCTCATTTGGGGCACTTCGTTCAATCCAGTAAACCCAATTAGGATCGGAGCCCTCAAGGAGCTGAACTAATACTTGGCCGAAGGTATCAAGCCCTTTCATGACAGCGGTGATGGCGGCGGTTAGGTCTTCGAATGGAGAGTCGGAGCCATTGTTCTGCGGTTCTTTTTGGGCAATTCTTAGGAGAAGGCGTTCTAACAGCGTATGTGCGTGGTGTAATTGGGTTTTGATGACATCGCGTTTTTCGGCGATTCGTACTTCTTTTACAAAAGGTTCGGAAGAGATGAAGAGCTTGCCGGATAGGCAAACTTCGCGTCGAAGCTGGGGTTGTCCATTTTCTCTGAGAGGCTTGGATGCATCTGGGATGGAATGATAACGAACCGATGTTTCTGGAGTTTTGGTCATGAACTCTCCGAACGTTTCAAAGAGTTCAGTTCCAGCTTTGGCCAGTTGTGTGCCACAAGACCGCAGTTCCGCTAGTAAGTCAAGCACTTGGATTTGTTCGGCCTTGTCTTGAATTGATTTGTCAATTAAGTCGACGCGAATTTGGTTTAGGACGCTTCCGGCTTCTCGTCCACGACTGGGGGCGATCTTTTGGCAGAACGTATAGAGTGTGTGCGGTGAGAGCTCTTCTGAGAGGAAACTGGTGGCGGCATGCTCGAGGTTATGCGCCTCATCAAACACGATGTGCCCGTGGGGAGGGAATAGTGAACCAGGCGTTGAGAGCTCGGCAAAAACAAGTGCGTGGTTGGCAATGATGAGATGGGCACGCAGGGCGGCTTGCCGGGCTTTTTGAAGAAAACATCGGCGGTAAAAACGGCACTTTTTCCCAGTGCACTCGTCTGTGTGGCATCCGAACGTTCGGACGAAAGTCATGTCGCCTCGGGAATGAATGGGGCGAAAGGTGTCCAAATCCCCATCAGGTGATAGGGCGGCCCAGGCGATAAGATCACAGAAGAGGAGGGCATCGGGTTCTTTGAGACGCTCAAAATCGCCTTCCAGAAAGGCACCAAACCGTTTGAGGCAGAGGTAGTTGCTGCGCCCCTTCAAAACAACAGCATCGAAAGTCGTCTGGGGTGGCATGTGCCGGGCGATAATTTGACGAACAAGGGGTAAGTCTTTGGTGAGCAGCTGTGATTGCAGGTTACGTGTATTTGTGGAGATGACGATGGGTAATTCGTTTTGGAGTGACCACAGTGCACATGGTACTAGATAGGCTAGGCTTTTGCCTACGCCGGTACCGGCTTCGGCCAGGAGAAATCGTCGGGCATTGAGTGCTTCGGCTACAGCTTTGGCCATGGCCAATTGCCCGGGTCTGGATTCATAGTGTGGGTAGATACGTGCCAAGTCGCCTTTTGGAGCAAAAATATCATTTAACGTTTTTGGGTTAATCGAAGACCAGGTTTCCGGCGGGGTCAGATCCCGCGCGGAAGCCCGCGAGATCATGGGAAAGTGGCCGTACCATACTTGTTCTCCACAGCTTTCTGGCGGGCGTTCCTTTCGCGCTTGTTCGGCTTCTCGTATAAAGTCCTGCGCTTCCAGCCCACGTGCGCAGGCTAAAATAGCATCCAGTGCCCAGAGAGGTAAGCGATCAATCGGGGAAGACATAACGAACGGCTGTAATGGAGGCGGGAAGTTTGGCACCGCGTGGCAGATCAATGATGGCGCCTTCTAATTTGGTGGCACCCCCCGCCACTTCAAAGCGCGCGGGAATGCCAGTGGTGAACTTCTTGAGCACCGGTTCTATTTGTCGGCCAATAACACTGTGTACAGGGCCAGTCATGCCCAGATCGGTCAGGTAGGCCGAACCTTTTGGCAGGAGCGTGGCATCGCTAGTCTGTACATGTGTGTGGGTGCCGCAAATAGCTGTTACCCGGCCATCTAGCCAATATCCTAACGCAATCTTTTCTGAAGTAGCTTCAGCATGAACGTCTACAAAAATTGGAATGTTAGCTGGAATTTGGGCTAACGCACGATCTATAGAATGGAATGGATTGTCGGCTGGGCCCATAAAGACCTGTCCCAATACTTGCACAACGCCAATTGGTCCAAGTGCGGTTTCCGCTACGGTGGCAATGGCTCCAGGTGCGCCTTCCGGATAATTTGCCGGGCGAACAATTCGGCGCTCCTGGGCGATTTCTGAGTCAAACCCACGCTGTCCCCACGTATGGTCACCCAAGGTAATCACTGAGGCTCCAGCTTCCAGTAGATCGCGTGCCAGAGCTAATGTAATTCCGCTTCCTGCCGCAGCATTTTCTGCGTTTGCGATGATGGTATGGACGGCACTAGTCTCTAGTAAATGTTTGGCCACGCGTTTGAAACAAGCACGCCCTGGCGATCCTACAATATCTCCTACCATAAGTACTTTCATTTGACTCCACTCCTTTGAAAGGTGTAGTATAGCACAGGATGCTATGTCCTGGAACGGGGCATATGGAAGAATCACCCCGAGGCAGGTTCAAGGGATTACCTATTGCGACCTTTGGTGATGACTTTGTTTCGAGGTTGAGGAATGTGTAAGGCGGATGAGTGTCGAATACGGGATTTACTACGTGAAGAATGGTTACCGAAGGTGCGCATCCGGTGTTGAACTTGCCGAGATGGGTTATTTATGGTTAAATACAAACATATTTAATAAAGAAAAGGCTGAGCCATGCTCGATATTAAACGCATTCGTGAAACGCCGGATGAAGTCCGTGAGGGCCTGAAGCGCCGCTGGATGGACACTGCTCTGGTGGATATGGTTTTGGATTTGGATGGAAAGCGCCGTGCGTTGGTGACGGAAGCCGACGTGTTGAAGGCCAGACGGAATGACGTGTCCAAGTCTATTGGAGCACGGGTAAAGGCGGGTGAAGATGTGGCCGCCGTTAAGGATGAGATGCGGAGTTTGGGCGATAAAATCGCGGCAAAAGATGTCGAAATTCGAGCGATTGAGGAGGCTTTTCGTGCTGCGATGTTGCGTATTCCGAATGTACCGAATAAGTCGATCGCGACTGGGCCGGATAGTTCGTATAATCGGGATGTCCGCCATGTGGGCGTGGAACGTGTTTTTGACTTTACGCCGCAGGATCATATTACGTTGGGTGAGCGGTTGGGGATTTTTGATTTCCCCCGCGGTGTAAAGCTGACGGGAACTGGATTTCCCATTCTTTTGGGGCAGGGCGCCAAGCTTCAGCGTGCGCTGATTCAGTACATGCTTGACCTGCATACGCAGAAGCAGGGATACACTGAGATGCTCCCGCCATTTGTTGTGAATACGGCATCTATGATTGGCACTGGGCAATTGCCTAAGATGCAGGACGATATGTATCACTGTGAGGTGGATGACTTCTGGTTGATTCCAACCGCAGAGGTGCCGGTAACGAATTATTATCGGGATGATGTTCTGGATGCTGCTCAACTGCCGGTTAAGATGACTGCGTATACGCCTTGTTTCCGCCGAGAAGCCGGGTCTGCAGGGAAGGATACGCGCGGCATTCTTCGGGTTCATCAGTTTGATAAGGTGGAGATGGTAAAGTTTGTTGAGCCCTCCACGTCTTATGATGAGCTGGAGAAGTTGGTAAAAGATGCCGAGGATGTCTTGACAGGGCTTGGTCTTTATTTCCGTGTGCTGGAACTTTGCTCGGGGGATATCTCCTTCTCGGCGGCAAAATGTTATGATCTGGAACTCTGGGCACCAGGGCAAAAAGCCTGGCTGGAAGTTTCCAGTTGTTCCAACTTTGAGAGTTTCCAGGCTCGTCGGGCGAATATCCGTTACCGTGGTACAGATGGGAAATTGGCGTTTGTTCATACGCTGAATGGGTCGGGGGTGGCATTGCCGCGCTTAATGATTGCCATTCTTGAACAGTGCCAGCAGGCTGATGGTTCGGTTCTGCTGCCAGAGGTTATCCGCCCCTACTTTGGGGGTGACCTTCTAACGCCGGTGAAGTGACAATGGCTAGAGTCATTGGACCATTGACGATGTGCCACTGGGGAGATCCTTCTCTCCGGCAGCCCTGTAAGGCTGTGGCAATAATAGACGCGGCGTTGCGGCAGCTCGCGGTGGATATGTTGGAGACGATGTATCACGCAAATGGTGTGGGGCTCGCTGCGCCGCAGATCGGGCGCCA
Source organism: uncultured Lentisphaeraceae bacterium (assembly GCA_937892925.1). Taxonomy (GTDB): domain Bacteria; phylum Verrucomicrobiota; class Kiritimatiellia; order RFP12; family DVOR01; genus Spyradenecus. The sequence continues at coordinate 49,829 of CALBHX010000032.1, read as the reverse complement.
TGAACGTCTGTGTGTGATCGATGTTCCGGAAGATGCGGAGAAGGAAGAATACGCGGCAGTTAATGCCGCGATTCCCATGCCGCTGATTTTATTTAATCCGGAAATTCTTTCGCGCGAGGGTGAACAGACCGATGAGGAGGGGTGTCTATCTTTCCCCTCGATTCATGCTTCGGTTACGCGGGCAAATAAGGTTTGTTTTTCTTTTGTGGATCCTACTGGGCAGCATCGAACGTATACCGCTTATGGTTTGCTGGCCCGTGCCGTTCAGCATGAACTGGAACATCTAGATGGCGGAGTCTTTATTGATAATGTTTTGGATCGTTCAGCTATCGAGTCAAAGTTGACAAAACTTGAGGCGAAAACCAGACGTCGTCTGGGATTGGTGTAACCGAAATAGGAAGCGGTTGGACGTGAAGCGGACGTGTGGCCATTCTCAATATGTCGGCCGAACGATTGTTGTCTTAGTCGGACTGATTCTGGTTAAGGTCTGTTATGGGTTTTCCTTGCCGCTGCTTCCTGCGGATGGAACGATTACTGCTACATTTGATTCGCCTGTTTCCGCAGTGAGTTATGACAAGCCTCTGGTGGCAACATTGACGCTTTCCGCGCCTGGAGAGGGGAGCTTCCGCTTGACAGATTTGCGGGGGCGCTTTCGAGGGTTCTCGCATGTCGAGGACTTTGAGGCGGAACAGGAATTCGTTGATGGCAGGACACAGGGTGTTTGGCGAATTCGGCTGACGCCTTCGGGTCTGGGACCTTGGCGGTTATTGCCTTTTGCTGTCTGTTTCGTCAAAGGGCAGACCGGCCAGGAACAAACAGTTGTTACGCAGGCGGTTAAGCTCCCTGTACCGCAATCATTGCCAGAAGCAGAAGGTGCGCCGGAATGTGAATTAACGCCGGAATGGGTGCCGCCGGGGTGGCAGACGCTGAGCATGTGGGGGCTTCTCGCTGCTGGAGGGTTATGCCTTTTGGCTGGGTTGTGGTGGATAGTGCACAGGATTCGCCGGACGTTGCATGAGCGGATGCTTTCTCCTGAGGCTCGAGCAGAGGAGGAGTTGGCGCGTCTATTGGAGCGTGGTTGGATCGCGCAAGGAGCATTTGATCGTTTTTATACGGGGTTGACGGGAGTTGTTCGTCGTTATTTTGAGCGCCGTTATCACTTGCGCGCCACGCGTCAGACTTCGGAGGAGTTTTTGGCTGCGTTAACGCAGGACGTCCGTTTTTCTGTGGAGGATCGGAGAGCGCTTGCAGATTTTCTCATGGTTGCGGATAAAATTAAGTTTGCGCATGCAGAAGCTACAGCGATAGAGGCAGAACAGGCGGTTGTTTCAGCACGAGAAGTAATGTTACTGCGTGGGCGGGGCATTTCAGGCGAGACGTTGCTGAATGCTTGATGTTTCAATGGAATACTGGATTGTGTTCCTTTTTTGTTATTCCTGAAATATGGATTGGATATCAAAAATCCGGCCGGATGGTTACATCCGGCCGGGAGGTTATATCTTATTGGGTGGGGTTGTGTCTGTGTGTAGGAGATGTCTAAAAACAGGGATATGATATCATGCGTAGGGTGTTGGTGCAAGTCTTTTTTACGGTTTGATTTTCTTGGGGCAGGGAATCATCATCCTAGGAGGATGTCTTGTCTGGATTTGCTAAAATAAGCGGCATGATGGTGAAGTCAATGACAGGTTTTGGGCGTGGTTCCGCAAAGAATGAAATCGGGACTGTAACGGTTGAATTGTCGTCCGTTAATCGGAAGCAATTGGATGCTTCGATCTGGTTACCACGCGAGTGGATGATGTTTGAGCCTCGTGTATTGGGTGTATTGAAGCGTACTCTAGTTCGGGGTGCGGTGAAATGTTCGATTTCGGTGCAAGTGTGTTCAGTTTCAGATGGAATGTCGGGAGTAGTGTCTCGGTTTGCTCAGTTACAGACGGTGGCAAGAAGTCTTGGTGTACCGGCTAATGCGACATTTTCTGATTTGGTGGCACTCTCCGGAGCTGGAGAGGAACCGGAAGTTCCGCCTCCAACGGAAGAAATGTGGCGGTTGGTGGAGACTGCTATGCATGAGGCGTTGGTGCACTTGCAACAGATGCGTGAACATGAAGGGGTACGAATCGCTGAGGATCTGAGGGCGCGATTTCGGGAACTTCGTACGATTTATAGTTCGATTTGTGCGATTGCGCCCATATTACCGGGTTTGTATCGCGAGACCTTACGTAAACGGATTGCTGAATTGCTTTCGGAACGGGTGGCAATGGATAATGGACTGTTGGAGCGAGAAGTGGCTCTGTTTGCCGATAGGTGTGATATTTCGGAGGAGTTGACTCGATTGGAGGCGCATTTCGAGCATGCGGAGACCTTGCTTTCTGGAGAAACACCTTGTGGTAGGCCGTTGGACTTTTTGTGTCAGGAGTTCTTTAGAGAGATCAACACGACAGGTTCTAAATGCGCTTCCAACGAGATTTCTAGGCAAGTGATTGCATTTAAGACATTACTTGAGACGGTGCGCGAGCAGGTTCAGAACTTGGAGTAAGAGATGGTTAAGATCACAGAACTTGTTCCGGGAGATCTCCTTCAGCCGGGTTTTTGGGGGCGCCTGAATTATGCGGCTTTAGCGCATGCTCCTGAGGTTTTTGTGATTCGTAACAATGGATTTGCCAATGGGGTACCGTTGCCGTTGGCGTTTGCTAATCCCTGTTTGGTGGATTTTGCACCTGCATTTCGGATACGTGGGGCAAGAGTTCGGCAAGAGCAGTTGGAGACTGCATTACAGCGTGCGCACGATGTGTGTGTAGCCGGGCATGGGCCATTTTGGCTTGAGGTGCTTGAACAGACAGAAGCGGAAGATGGGGTGTGAGTATGGATGAGCAACAGCTGTGGGTGAATCTGTTTACCCGACAACCAGGGCGTGTGCATGTGATGGGCATCTGTGGCGCAGGAGCGGCAGGAGTGGCGTGGATGCTGCATTTGTATGGGTGGAAGGTGTCCGGGTGTGATCAGCACATTCCGCCGGTGTTGGAGAAGTTTTTTTCAAAGAATGGAATCCGCGTGATTCAGGGGCATGACTCCGGGCATTTGGCGCAGTGTGATGCGTTGGTTTATAGTGCGGCGATTCGTGCGAATGAACCAGAACTGGCCTTGGCGCGGGCTCAGGGGTTGACGGTGCTTTCGCGTGGTGAATGTCTGGCTGGGTGGGTGAGCGTTGTTCGGTCGGTAGCGGTCTGTGGAACACATGGCAAGACTACCACGAGTTGTTTTGCTACACGCTTATTACAATTGACGGGGCAGAACCCGTTGTGGTGTCTGGGCGGATTCACCTCTCGCTTATTGACAAGTGCCGGTCCGCGGGATGCTTCTTTGATTGATTCGCTGAACTCCAATCAGATTGCTGTTGCAGAGGCGGATGAGAGTGATGGCACATTAGCATGTGAACATCCGGCGGTGTTGGTGATTACAAACATTGAATTAGATCATTTGGATCATTTCCATAATGCTGAAGAGATTGAACAGTGTTTTGCCTCTGCTGTAGCGAACACTCGTGAAGGGGTCGCCGTGTGTGCGGATGCGCCGCGAGCCATGCGTGTGGCGGCGGGTTTCAAGAAGGGGCCAATTCTGACATTTGGATTTTCTTCGGATGCGATGTTGCGGGCAACAGAGGTGGAACAGTCTTCGAATGGATCGCGGTTTTGCCTAACCTATAATGGGAAGGCGTTGGGAGATGTTCTGTTGTCTGTTCCGGGCGATCATAATATTCTGAATGCAATGGGTGCTCTGGCTGCGGGAATGCTGTTAGGGGGAGATATTAAGACGCTGATGTTGGCATTGCCAAAGGCCTGTCAGGAGTTGCCACGGCGGCGGTTTCAATGGATGACGGAACAGGATGCCGCGGTGAGAGTGGTGGTGGATTATGCACATCATCCAACGGAGATTCTTGCCATGCTTTCGATCGCACGGTTACAGCAGCCGAAACGGTTGCGGCTGGTCTTTCAGCCACATCGCTATTCGCGAACAAAACGGTTGTTGATGGCATTTGTTGCAGCCCTTTCCAATGTGTCAGAAGTGGTACTGCTGCCAGTTTATGCTGCCAGTGAAACAGTCGACAAAGGATGTGAAAGCTACGAATTATATGCAGCCATGCGGCAGACAAATCCTTCTCAACGGGTATTGTTGGCAGAAACTTCGGAAGAGGTTGCCCAATATGTGCGGCGCACGGCACAGATTGGAGATATGGTTTTGATTGTGGGTGCTGGGGATGTGGAGCGAATAGGGCATGCATTGAGCAATGTGGTGCCGGCGGCAGTGTGGGAAAATCCGCATGTGGCTTGTTTGGTAACAACGCTTCCGGCTACCTTTGAGTTGAGGAGGGAGCAATCGTTAGCACGCTATTCCTGGTATCATGTAGGGGGTGAAGCGGAATTACTAATAGAGCCGAAATCGATAGCTGAGCTGGTGGCATTGAGTATCGCCTGCCATGTCAATCGTGTGCCGATTCGCTTGGTGGGTGCTGGCGCGGATTCATGGTTCTCGGATTTGGGGTTCCCCGGAGTGGTATGCGTACTTCGAGGAGAACCTTTTGAGCAGTTTATGGTAGAAGGGGGAGTGGTGACGGTTGGGGCTGGAGTATCCGGTGTGGCGCTTCTGAATCGACTGGAACAGGCTGGGTTGTCTGGATTGGAGTTCATGCAGGGAATTCCGGGAACAGTGGGCGGTTGGGCATGGATGAATGCTGGTGCGCACGGGCAGGCTTTCTGGACGTGTGTTTCCGAGGTGCGTATGGTGCTTGATGATGGGCAAATTCGGCGCGTATGCGCACAGGCAGTAACACCTGGTTATCGACGGGTATTTGGGTTGCCGAAGGGAACGATTGTTTCGGTGAAACTCGTATTGCAGAGAGATTCGGCAGAAGTTATTCGCAGAAAACGCAGGGAGTTTGAAGCCTGCCGAGTGGATTTGGCAGGTTTAAGAACCTGTGGCTCACTATTCAAGAATCCCGATGGACTTTCTGCCGGAGCGGTATTGGATGCTCTTGGGGCGAAGCAGTGGAGGATCGGTGGCGCGTTTGTAACTCCGCAACATGCCAATGTGATCGCAGCCGGAGCGGGGTGTACAGCATCGGATGTGTTAGCACTGATGTGGCGGATGCGAGATGCAGTGGCTGCGGCACAGGGTATAGAATTGAAACCGGAAGTTCAGGGTTTTTAAGGCGTTGGGTAGAGAGTGTTGGGAGAGGCTTTATACTGAGAGGCGGCGTTTGGTTGTATCGCGGGTTGGATTGAAAAGTCGGGGTAGGTTCGCTTAAACGTCTGGGCGAGTTTAAGCGAACGTTGGTTGGGGCGGTTCGTGTGGCGCTGTGTTCAGAACGGTCTTCGGGGAGAGTTAAAAGATGGGGTGGGGAAGCTTGTATGTGCGGACGTGAGATAGATAGCAGGCTTGCTGCATACAGAGGAATACATGTCCAAGGTGATCGAGGGCATATCTTGTCAATTATTGGAGAGAGATTAGAATAGGCGGGCATGAAGAACATTCTGTTATGTTTATTTTTTTTGATGACAGGAATGACGTTGGCCGCGATTTCATCGCTTTCATCTGAGGAGCGTGAAACGTTGGCACGTGTGGCGGCGGTGCGCCCAGCACCGCGGCAGGTGGCGTGGCAACGCTATGAGATGACAGCCTTTTTCCATTACGGCATAAATACATATACTGGCCGAGAGTGGGGGGATGGAAAGGAAGACCCGGCGTTGTTTAACCCGACGGCGTTGGATTGCAGACAGTGGGTGCGGGCGGTAAAGGCTGCTGGAGTGAAGTTAGCGATTCTGACAGCAAAACATCATGATGGGTTTTGTCTGTGGCCAAGTAGATTGACGAAACATAGTGTGGCGGCATCGCCATGGCGTAAGGGGCGGGGGGATGTCTGCCGAGAGTTTGTGAACGCTTGCCGGGCGGAGGGGATTAAAGTTGGCATGTATCTGTCTCCTTGGGATCGGCATGAATCAACGTATGGGACGCCGGCCTATAATGATTTTTTTGTTGGGCAACTGAATGAATTGTTTGATGCGTATGGACCGATTGATGAGATTTGGTTTGACGGAGCGTGCGGGGAGGGACCCAATGGTAAGCAACAGATATATGATTGGAATCGTTTCTATGCCACAATTCGCGCAAGAAATGCAAACTGTGTGATTGCTGTTTCAGGCCCGGATGTGCGATGGGTTGGAAATGAGTCGGGATTGGCGCGGGAAAGTGAATGGAGTGTGGTGCCGGCTAAAACGCTAGATAATGATGCTGTACGTGATGATTTTAAGGATTACCACTTTGATCAGGTGGATATAACCCAGATGGCGGCTAAACAGGCGGTGGTTAAGCCGCAGATTGATGCCACGTCTAAGACTTTGGGAGCCTTGCAGGAAGTTCTGGCCGCAGATCATTGGGTTTGGTTCCCAGCAGAGTGCGATGTGTCGATTCGTCCGGGTTGGTTTTATCATCCGGAGCAGAATAAGCAGGTGAAGTCGGTGGCAGAATTGATGCGGATTTATGATCGTTCTGTTGGGCGAAACGCGGTGTTGTTACTGAATATTCCTCCTATGCCTTCTGGTCGGTTGCATGATACGGACGTCTCGCGGTTGAAGGCGTTTGGTGAAGTTATTCGGCGAACGTTTTCAAATAATTTGCTGGGGCGGATCAGGCCAGGGCAGACGATGTTCAAATTCTTGGTACCAACGGCTTTCGATACGGTAATGGTTCAGGAGGATATCACACAGGGGCAATTGGTTGAACGGTTTCACGTGGAGATTCTGGAGCCGAAATCAAACCAGTGGAAAACGATAGCATCGGCGACAACCATTGGGTATAAACGAATTTTACGGCTTACGGAGAAGGTGACGGCTCGAGCTGTTCGCCTAGTTGTAGATGAGACGCGGGCAGATCCAAAAATTTTACGTGTTGGGGTTTACAATGCAGCTCCGGTACCTTGAGATGGCGTGAGGAGTTTGTGATTGTTGTTTGATAGAGGAGCTTACGTGATCTTGGAAAGAGCGTCTTTATTATATAGGAAGAAATGAGCGCGAACCTTGATGACTGATCTAAGTTATGCCTGGAATGTCTCGGCATGTTCTGCCATAAGGAGCATCACATGCGTGATCTTTTTAAGTTCTTCGGGAGTGATGATGTACGGTGGCATGGTGTAGAGTAGTCTGCCGAATGGGCGGAGCCAAATGCCATGTTCAACGAGGAAACGTTGTGCTTTTGCCATGTCAAGAGGCTTCTTCAGCTCGATTACGCCGATAGCTCCTAGGATACGGACGTCGGCTACGGCAGGGAAGTTTGCGGCGGGTTTTAATGCGCTTTTCAGATTGGATTCAATTGTGTGAACGGCTGTTTCCCAAGGACTTGATAGAAGCAGATCGGTTGAAGCAAGAGCAACCGCACAGGCAAGCGGATTTCCCATAAAGGTTGGTCCGTGCATGAAACATCCGGCTTCACTGGAGCAGACGCGCTCGGCTACGCGGTCAGAAGTTAGAACGGCGGAAAAGGTCATCATGCCGCCGGTAAGGGCTTTACCTATACACATAATATCGGGTTCAACACCGGCATGTTCCCAGGCGAACAACTTTCCGGTTCGCCCAAAACCTGTGGCGATTTCATCGAAGATGAGCAGAACGCCAGCTTTATCGCAGGCTTTACGAAGCGCTTTGAGATAATTGGGGTGATAGAAGCGCATTCCGCCGGCACCTTGAACGATAGGTTCAAGAATAACGGCAGCAAGAGTTTCCCTGTGTAATTGAAGGGCATGTGCCATGGGGGCAAAATCGGTTTCATCCCAGGACGAATGAAAGACACATTGCGGTGCTTGAACAAAGAACCGTTTAGGAAGAGCTTGGCCAAAGAGCCCGTGCATTCCAGTAATGGGGTCGCACACGCTCATGGCGTTCCAAGTGTCGCCATGATAGCCGGATCGAATAGTGAGGAAGTTTGTTTTTTGGGGATTAAACTGAATGGCCATCTTCATAGCCACTTCTACAGCAACGGATCCACTGTCGGCGTAAAAGATTTTGGTGAGGGATGGTGGAGTGATTTGGAGGAGTCGTTTTCCGAGCTGGATTGCTGGCTCATGGGTTAATCCACCGAACATGACATGACTCATATTACGCACTTGGGTTTCTGCTGCGTGGACAAGCACGGGATGTGAGTAGCCATGGATGGCACACCACCATGAGCTCATGCCCTCAATTAATCGCCGACCATCGGAAAGGATGAGTTCACATCCTTCTGCGTGGGCGACCTTATAAGCCGGGAGTGGGGCTATTAATGAGGTGTAGGGATGCCACAGGTGTTCACGGTCAAAGGTGTCAAAAGGGGAGGATGTCATAATGTAGGTTGTTAAAGGGTTGTTCCGGATTGACAGAGATCTGAAAATACAGCAGGGATAAGCCTGGCAAGCGCAAGAGGATCGGTTTCCACCATCAATCCGATTTGGCCACCACTGAGACAGATAGTTGGCTGAGTTTGTGCAGACACATCGATAAAAGTGGGGAAGTGTTTACGCATACCTATGGGAGAACACCCACCATGGTGGTAACCAGTAAGCGGGAATAGTTGGGCGAGAGGGAGCATCGCTAACTGTTTTTCGTGGGCTGCCCGGGCTGCTTTCTTGAGGTCGAGAACCGCATTGGCAGGAATAACAAAAACGGCATTAACGTGATGCACATTTTCGGTGACAAGCGTCTTAAAAACACGCGACGGAGGAAAACCGAGGGAGCGGGCAATTTCTCCTGCATGAAGCTGCCCATTTTTCCCGTCAAATTCATATGTTGTGTAGGGGATGGCAGCCATCTGTAAAATGCGCTCAACGTTTGTTTTTTTTGCGCCTCGCTTCATTGAACGAACGATAGGGGGTTAACGGACGACTTCTGCTGAACCGTTTGCAGCCATAAATGCTTCAACGTCTTCACAGGAGAATAGGGCGGCATCCCCAGAAATAGTGTGTTTTAGAACAGAGGTGGCGAGACCAAATCGAATTGCATAATCAGGATTTCCTGAGAATGCCGCACCGGAACGACTCGTTAAAAGCCCATGAAGAACCCCGCTGGCGAAAGCATCACCACCTCCGATTCGGTCGTAAATGTTGAATCGTAACGGATTTGTTTTTCCATAAATCGGCCTGGTTCCATGATTGGATTGAAGGTAATAGGCTGAAAGACTGTTTTCGGTGGCACTGTGAATGATCCGCTCTGTTCCGAAAACAAAGGCCAGATGATATCGCTGAAGTAATTCCCGAAGGGCTGCTTGTTTGCGGTGTTCGTAAGGGCTTGAGGGCTCCGGGTCGATATCAAGCAGCATTTGCGCATCCCATTGGCGGGCAAAGACAACATCAACGTAGTATAGGAATTTTGGATAAATGGCACGTGCGGCATCAAGTGACCACAGACGGGCACGGTAGTTGAAGTCAAAACTTACAGGAATCCCACGTGCTTTTGCTTCTGCTGCGGCACGGAACGCGGTTCGTTGTACTTTCTCGCCTAGAGCGAGCGTGATTCCACTGATGTGAAACCAGCAAGCATTTTCGAATATGGCTGACCAATCGAAATCCTGTTCCGAGATATGGGAAAAGGCGGAGTGCTTGCGGTTGTAAATGACTTTTGATGGGCGCCCACCAAAGCCGGTTTCCAGAAAATAGATCCCAATATTTGTACCTCCACGCACAATATGCGATGTATCTACGCCATTGGCTAACAAATGCCGAACAGCCCCTTCACCGAGCTGGTTGGGGGGAAGTCGCGTAACAAAACGGGAGGCATGCCCCAAATGTGTCAATGCAACAGCCACATTGGCTTCCCCACCTCCATAATGAACCTGTAGATCATGGGCGGTATTTAAGGTTGAACCGTCTTGGGTGGACAGGCGAAGCATGATTTCGCCAAATGTAACCACGGTACCCATCGATGTTCCCTTTAGTTTCGATTCTTCCAGGCGCGGGTCTGCTCCAGTGCCCGGGCAATAACTTTGTCCATGTCATAGTAACGGTACTCACCCAATCGTCCTCCAAAAACGACATTCGGGCAAGACTGAGCCTTTTCTTGATATTGTCTCAGCTGTAAAGCCGAGGCTTCGGTGTTGATTGGGTAATACGGTATGTCACCAACGTGCCAATCGGCTGGATATTCACGGCAAATGACGGTTTTCTCTTCGCCATACACACGTTTACGTTCAGGATGAAAATGCTTGAATTCATGAATGCGGGTGTAGGGGATAGAGGCATCTGCAAAGTTCATAACCGTGGTGCCTTGCCAATCCTGAACAGGTTTTGTTTCCCACTCAAATCGCAATCCACGCCACGGCAGCGCTCCGTAGATGTAGTCAAAATAGGCATCAATAGGGCCACTGTAAAAGATTGGTAAATCGTTTGAAAAACGCTCTCGAATAGTCAGGTAATCAGTGTTGTAACAAACCTGGACACCTGGATGATCAAGCAGAGAGGCGAAGAGTGAAAAATAACCTTCTCGGGGAACTCCCTGCCACGGGTCATTGAAATATCCAATATCATAGTTGGCACGCACAGGAAGCCGCCGAATGATGAATGCCGGGAGTTCACGTGGTTCTGCATGCCATTGCTTTTGGGTGTATCCTTTGATGAAGGCCTCGTAGAGTGGGCGTCCAACGAGTGAGATGGCCTGTTCCTCCAGGTTTTTCGGTTCTCCCGAAAGATGGGCTTTCGCTACTTCTGCTGCAATAAACGCCGGGAGTTCGTGCGGTTTCAGACGCGTGCCATAAAATGCATTGACGAGAGCCAAGCCAAGCGGCATGAAGTAGACTTTTCCGGCATGTTCAGTCAGGACTTTATGGCGATAATCCGTAAAGGACACAAAACGGTTGACGTAGTCCCAGACTTCTCTATCCGCGGTGTGGAAAATATGCGCTCCATAACAATGGCATTCGATACCGGTTTCGGCATCAATTTGGCTGCGGGCATTTCCTCCCGGCAACGCCCGCGCTTCCAGAATCAACACGCGATTCCCAGCCTCAGCCAATTCCCGTGCTGCCACACATCCCCATAAACCTGCGCCAACGACGAGCACATCGTATGTATCCGCAGATGGAAGTACTACAACAGGTTCTGCCATAAAGGAGGCCTTTCCTAGTTTATCGGATTTTTCCCCACCGTGGGGAGGTGAAGGGCCAGTGAACAAACGACGCCGGACCAAGAAGGTTACGTGCCGGGACGGTGCCCCAATAGCGACTGTCCAAACTATTCCCGGAATTGTCTCCAAGAGCCACATACTCCAATGGCCCAAGTTGGAATTGTGCACGTGTTGCCAAAGGTGTGTTCGATGCTGGTGCGGGTTGATAGCCGATATACTGGGGCGCCCCCTTCCATGGGCGTTCATGTGCGGCAATCTCCGCCAAACGCGTAGGAACGAGCGCTGGCTTTCCGTTAACCCACAGATGGGAATCTCCTGGCTTTAGCTCAACTCTGTCACCCGGGCGTCCACATAATCGCTTGATGTAGTGCTGATTATTGGGAAGTCCGGGCAGATTCTGCGTTGAAAACACAATCGTTTCACCAAGCCGTGGATGGCGAAAGTTCCAAATCCAGCGGTTGACAAAGAGAAAATCGCCACTTTTAACGTAACCGCTCCATAATCGCTGATGTGTTCGGACGCGCCCTTGATCTCGGCGAAGCTGTTCGAGTATCAGTGGAAAAACAGCGTCTGGCAGGTCGTAACGATCCCGGCCATTGACCACAAGGGTGCTGTATCCTGGGGCTTGGCTTTGCCCATATGCGGAAACGATACCACTGTTTTTAATCCGAATGTCCTTAAAACTTTTTCCAGTAATGCACCATTTTACAAATTTCCATGGAGCTCGATCCCAAGTATCCGGAACCTCGGCTGCTTCTACGTGAATTCCATAGAGCGTAGGCTGCATGGAGCCGGTTGGAATTTGAAAGGGTTCGTAAAAATAGGCTCGGAAACAAAAGGCTACAGCAAGAGCTGAAACGACAACATCAAATGCTTCCGCTGCCCATGCAGCACGCTGTTTTGGGAGCGCCTCTGCAAGCTCCGCACGAATTGTGGCCACCAAGGCCGGCAACTCTTCTGTTTCTTTGCAACGAATCGCCTGCTGCAAATCTGTCAACCGCACTTCCAACGCTTGACGCACGGCTGGTGGTAGGATGTCTTCGTACAGACGAAATGTATTACGCAGCTCCCTCAGTGCTTTGCGGGCTGAACGGAGTGTAAGAAAATCATGCCACGTTATCATGCCAAAAGTCCTACAACGTTACCCGGGTTATCGCCGTTCGAGTGTAAGTATAATCGTTTCTTGCGATTGTTCCGGACATCCTTCTCCAATAAAGAGTTGTGAAGCGGGCAGATCTAACGCTTCACCTATCAAACGGGTTAACACCGCGCGTTGCTTCAGATGATCTGTCTGGCTGAAAAAGTGAGATGAAACCAAAACGCGTCCAACACGCCCTTGATAATCGTGCAATGTCTGTAACATTTCTCCGGTTGGTATCCCTGGCCAAACCACCGTTTGCGCCTGTTGTCTGGCATTGCTCACCCAAAAACCTAGGCATGCACCGATTAGCAGAATTAATGGAATGCCAACGGATAAAAAAAGTCTCCAAGGGAACACACGGGGGCATTTACCCAGGTTACGTAAGGCTTTGCGTGAAGGCACGTGCTCTGGGTGAAGGGTTTGAATCTCCTGCCAGAGCCTGCGTGCTTCAGCAGTGTCTCCCTGCTCCGAGCGAATTCGTGCAAGAAGATCCATCGCTTCAATGGTTTTGGCTAGTTCCCCATCCGAGAGTAATAATTCCTCCGCTTCACTGTAGCGCTTTGCACTGGCAAGCGTATAGGCACATAGCAAAGCCACTTTGGTGTTACTTGCCATCGGAGGCTCCTTCCTGCCCGGAGGGCTCTGTAATTACCGGTTGGGGAACCAAAATGCCGCGCTTATTTAACAGGGCTTCGATGGCGTGAAGTGCTTCCATGGTACCGTTATTGTCCCCGTCACACAAGGTTTGATAAATCCGCCCCATGGCATTTCCGACAGTTTCCCAGTCGATTTTTTCTGCTGCAATTTTGGCCGCCGTCAGTTCGGTTTGGTGGATCATCTCAAGTTCCAGCTCTGCGAACTGCTCAGATACACGCACCAAAGCCTCTGTGTCACATCCGTCGACACTGACTTCTTTGCGCAGACATTTCGGATGATTGGCCATGTAAAACTCCTTCGCGATTGCTCTTATTATGCCACAAATGGACAGACTTCGCAGAAATGGTTTATGTGGCCGTTTGATGTGCCGTATTAGATAGAGAACGGGGAATGTCCGGCACGTAAAAGAAAACAAAATACAGGTAGGAAGGGAATGAGATGTGTACAAAATAATGGGGAAGAATGGCTTTCAATGTAAGGTGGGGCGGCTTCGAGGTAAACTCGCCTCGAGCTTTGAGCGGGCTCGGTGCGAGTTATGTAAGAACACGGTGCAGGTGTTTTTCAAGGTGCGGAGTGAATGCCATTGGCAGGTTAGATGGAAAAGGGTGGGACGGCTTATATTTGTTGTAGTATTAGAACGGTTTTATATGGTATTACAAACGGGGGGTGAAACCTATCTTAGACGTTTTTTTGATATACTTACCTCTATGGATCAGTTGACTTATCTTGCGGCATTTCTTGCACTCATCGCCCTAGTTGCCATCGTTCCGGCTGTGTTTCGTCGGTGGCACGTTCCATCGGTTGTTGCAATTATGGCTGTTGGTATTTTTGTCGGGCCTCATGGACTTGGGCTTTTGGAGTGGATCGCCGGGGCGATTCCTTCGTCTGTGGATGCCCACACGTTACGGGGTGTGGTGGATGCATTTGGATTCCTTGGCTTGGTTTTTCTGATGGCATTGGCCGGCGCGGAGACCGACTTGCGGATGTTGGTTAATGAAAAACGGGCGGTAACGGCGCTGTCTATTCTAACTTTCGCACTTCCCGCCGCAGCTGGATATTTTGTCTACTGGCTGTTTGATCGGAGTCATCCCATTAGTGCATGGGTTTATGCCTCTTTATTTGCATCGCACTCGATTGGAATTGTCTTCCCGGTTATTCGGGAAATGGGGTTAGTTCGCTCACGTTTCGGTATCGCGGTTCTCTCGTCTACAGTTATTACCGATATTCTCTCGTTGGTGTTGTTGGCGGTATGTGTTCAACTTCAGACTTTGAGTGCGGCGGGGTCTCGAGTGGTGCAAGGTATTTCCGTGTTGGAGCGAATGGATCTTTCGTGGCTTGGGGTCTGGTTTACGCCTTGTTTCGTGGCGTTGATTTTTCTCTTTGTCGCGGTCGTTATGTGGGTGGTACCGCTGTTATGGCTGCTGGTAGAGCGATTGCTCCCGGAAGGGGATGAGGCGAAAGTAACATTTTTCCTGTTGGTGGTGTTGATTATTGTTTTGGCCGGTGAAATGCTTGGCGTGAATTTGATTGTCGGGGCATTTGTTTCAGGTATGGCCGTTGCGCGAACGCCCTGCTTTAGAAAGTCGGGAGAGGAGTTCCATCGCAAGTTGGAGGCGATCGGGTTTGGCTTGGTGATTCCGTTCCTCTTCTTAAGTGTGGGATTTCATGCCGACTTGGCTGTCTTTTTTGGAATGGGCGAACAGGGGGATGTTGCACGAAGTTTGCTGATTGCTGGAGCTACGGTGGTTGGGCTTGTGGGGAGTAAGGTGTTCAGTGGGTGGCTTGCCTTGCGAATTTCCGGGTTTGGCAATCGCCAAGGATTATGTGCCGGGTTGATGACTGTGCCGCAGCTTTCGGCGACGCTGGCTGCCGCGGCGGTGGCGCTTAATCTTAGGTTGTTGGATGAAACGTTCTTTAATGCGATTGTGGTGTTGTCTCTGGTTACAACCTTGCCGGTTCCAACGCTGGTTCGGTTGCTTATTTCGCGGAGTGGAGTGGCATTTGATACCAAGCCGAGAGGAACTGCCGCCATTAAAGAGGCGGATTCTGTTGCGGAGCTTGAGCATTTGGATCTAACGGTTTAGGGAGAATGTGCCGTGGATGCTGTCCCTGAGCAGGCCGTGCAGACGGATTCGCCGTTATTGGTGCTCGATCGGTTGTCGGTAACGTTTCGAACGCCGAGCGGGGAAGTTACCCCTGTGCCGGAGGTTAGTCTCTCTGTAGGTGAAGGAGAGCGGGTGGCTCTGGTGGGTGAAAGTGGGTGTGGGAAATCGATTACGGCCTTGAGTGTTACGGCACTGCCTCCAACGGACAGAGCTCGAATGACAGGGCGTATTCGGTTCTCAGGGGTAGACATTCTGGCGAACCCTGCGGCTTTGCAAGCTGTTCGACGCAAGGGGATAGCCTATGTCTTTCAGGATCCAATGGCAAGCTTAAATCCGGTGATGCGTATTGGCGAGCAAATTGCGGAAGTTTTGCCGAACCAAAACCGAAGATTGTGCCGCGAGAGAATCTTGTCCTTGCTGACGGATGTGGGTTTGCCTGATCCCGTACGTGCACTGAGAGCCTATCCTTGCGAGCTTTCAGGCGGGCAATGTCAGCGTGTCATGTTGGCGATGGCATTGGCGGCAGAACCTCGATTGTTGATTGCGGATGAGCCGACAACGGCGTTGGATGTAACTACGCAGCGTTTAATCCTTGGGCTGATGACCGATTTGGCCAAACAGCGGGGTATGGCATTATTGCTGATTACGCATAATCTGGGTATTGTAGCTAATTATATGCAGCGCGTTTATGTGATGTATGCTGGACGAATTGTGGAAAGCGGCGCGGTACAAGACGTGCTCGCTGATCCGCACCATCCATATACAAAAGGGTTGTTGGCGGCTGTTCCCAGTTTGCGCTTGGATAAAATGCGGTTGCAGGATATTCCCGGAACGGTTCCTCCGCCCGGGCGGTTCCCTGCGGGATGTGCGTTTGCTCCGAGGTGTGCAGATGCTGTATCGGGTTGTGTTCGCGCAGTTCCGGAGCTAAAATGCGTAGAGCCTGGGTGGATGTGCCGATGCCTGTTACCGAAAAAACGGGGATAAGACGTCTTGCTGGAGCTTGGATGTAATGTATGTTGAAAAGTATAATAAAATGAAGCCCCACGGAACTCACTTTGAACCGCGGGGCTTCTTCGTAAAAGAAGACGTCTATATTTATTCTTCTTCTGCAGCGAGAGCGGCTTCGATTTCATCTGAGAAATCTGCCGTGGTGAAAACGTTTTGAACGTCTTCATTATCTTCAAGTGCAGCAATAAACTTATTAATTGCCTTAGCTTGAGATAACTCCGTTACAGGGGTTGTAGCTACCGGGATCAGTTTAACCTCAGCATCAGAGGTCTCAATTCCGGCTTTATTCAGGGCATCGCAGACGTCGGCAAAGGCGGCTGGTGCGGTAAGGATTTCGAACCCTTCATCATCTGCATTGACGTCATCTGCACCAGCATCAAGAGCCAACATCATCACGTCATCTTCGTTCAAATCTCCTTTAGGAAGAAGGATTTGTCCCTTACGCTCAAAATTGCGCGTTACAGAACCTGATTGGCCGAGCTCCGAATTGTTCTTTTTGAAGATATTGCGGATCTCAGCAGCCGCACGATTTTTGTTTGAGGTCAGGACTTGAACGACCAGCCCAACGGTTCCTACATAACCTTCATAAGTGATTTCTTCAAGAATATCTGCCTGTAATTCTCCGGTGCCTTTCTTGATGGCACGATCGATGTTATCCTTAGGCATGTTGATCGCCTTGGCTTTGGCAATCAGGTTGCGTAGGGAGGGGTTGGTGTTTGGGTCGCCATTACTCTTGGCCACTAGCATGATTTCTTTGGCCAAACGGCTGAACATTTTGCCGCGTTTGGCGTCTGCTGCGCCCTTGGCATGTTTAATGGTTGCCCATTTACTATGTCCGCTCATCTCTCATCTTCCTTTCTGAAGGGTATATGCAATGATTGTTATCTTGTGCGGTTAGCGCACTTCACCATATCCTGCATTCATGTCATCGCCAAGCATACGCTCAGCTGTCTCATCTTCGCACGATTGTACCCAGCCGGTTTCGAACCCGAGGTCTTCAACCAGCTCAGCCAATGGCGTGAACTCTTCTGGGCTTAACCGTTTATCCCAACCGGGTGTTACACGTGCTCGCCCTACAGGGTTATATTGCGCCATTACGCTAATTGCCACACCGGCACCTAACGTATTGCGCAACCAGATTAAGTTGTCTGCCACTTCATCTACTCGCCCGGGCAAGGCCAACAGGCGAACAATGAGCCCTCGACGTGCAATTCCATCGGAGTCACATTCCAAGGAGCCAAGTTTGTTCCAAAACCATTGAATAGCTGCTCGCGCTATCGGAACATACTCTTTGCAAGATGAACCGGCCTGCGCACTGCTCTGCGTTGCATACCGCAAGTCTGCCAATGCAATATCGATTAGAGGCAGGTAACTATTTAGTGATTCTGTACGTTCAAAACTGGATGTATTATACACAAACGGCAATTTTATACCAGCCCGTAATAACGGTTTCACTGCTTCAGTAATTTGTGGAAGCCATGGCGTTGGGGAGACAAGATTCCAATTATGGCACCCTTGTTCAACTAATACGTGCATCCGCTCTGTCAACGTTTCAATAGAAAGGTCATCCCCAGCACCGCCGGAACTCCATTTTGCATTTTGACAATATAAACAGCGTAACGTACAATGCGAAAAAAAGAGTGCGCCACTTCCCCGTGTACCCGAAAGCGGGGGCTCTTCGCCGAAGTGCGGCCCCCAGCGAAAAACACGCGGTTTCACCCCCGCGCCACAATACCCTTTCTGGCCGAGTAGACGATTCACTCCACATCGCCGTGGACAAAGTTCACATTGTGCAAGAGCTGTGGCCATGCGGTTTAAGCCTGTTTTCCTGCGGCTTTTCGTTTTTCCAGTGCAGGTTCGCCGATGATAGCTTTAATACGGCGTACGCCTGCCGAGGAACTTTCTTCTTTCAATATTTTGAATGCGATTAATTCAGATGTGTTTTGGGCATGCGGACCTCCGCAGACTTCCTTGGAGAAGTCGCCCATGGTGTAGACCTTCACTTGTTCGCCATATTTCGCTGTAAACAAAGCCGTGGCTCCTGCAGCTTTGGCTGCTTCAATCGGCATGGTTTCACAGGTGATTGGTAACGCCCGCGCAATTTGCTCGTTAACCAGATCTTCTACTTGCGTCAGTTGTTCCTTCGTCATCTTTTCAGGATGAGAAAAATCGAAGCGAAGGCGTTCTGCTGTGATGTTTGAGCCTTTCTGGTTTACGTGATCTCCTAATACGAGCTTGAGTGCTTTGTGAAGTAAATGTGTTGCTGTATGTAATCGTGTGGTCTGTTCAGAGTGATCGGCCAGTCCGCCCTTGAACACCCCCTCACCTTGTTTGGAGGCTTCTTTGTGCTTAGCTTCCGCTTTATTAAAACCCTCGACATCTACTGTTAGTCCACGCTCTGCGGCTAACTCTTGTGTTAATTCCAAGGGGAATCCGTATGTATCGTATAATTTGAATGCAGTTTTACCAGAAATTTGTGTTTGCCCATGCTGAGTCATAACCTCAGCTACTTTTTCAAACTCGTGCCGCCCTTGCAGCAAGGTTTTGGCAAAACGATTTTCTTCCGCTGTTAACTCTGTTACGATTATATTGCGTTTTTCCGATAATTCAGGATAAAAACCACAATATGTGCCAATAACCAGGTCTGCGAGTACAGCTGTAAATCCAGAGGGTAGACCAAGATCCATACCGTATCGGACGGCGCGACGGATTAAACGCCGAAGCACGTAATTCGCGCCTACATTTCCAGGTTTTACACCGCCCTTCGGATCTCCCAAGATAATGGTGGCTGTTCGCATATGATCTGCGATGATGCGTTCGGCGCGTATGCGTTTTTCTTCCGGAAGTTCCGTTGTGGTTAGTTCACGAATCTTATTGAGCAAGGGGAGAAAGAGCTCGGATTCGTAGACGGTCTTGTATCCGTTGATCATGCAGATTGTTCGCTCAACACCCATTCCGGTGTCAACGTTATGCTGCTTTAATGGCTCATATTTTCCATCTGCAGTTTTGTTATATTGCATGAAGACATCATTCCAGATCTCGATATATTTACCACATCCGCAACCTGGTGAACATGTGGCACAGCAGGGAGCCTTCCCTGTGTCAATAAACATTTCCGTGTCTGGGCCACAAGGCCCGGTTGTTCCCGCCGGCCCCCACCAATTGTCTTCTCTCCCTTTCGGGAAAATATGGCTTTCGGGAATGCCTTGAGCCTTCCAGTAGGCGATCGCTTCACCGTCGCGTGGGATATCGCCTTCTCCGGCAAAGACGGTTACAGAGATTTGTTCGGGCTTAAATCCCAGATGCTTGGTTAGGAATTCAAAACTCCACGCGATGGCTTCCTTTTTGAAATAGTCGCCAAGAGACCAGTTTCCAAGCATCTCAAAAAAAGTTAAATGTGCACTATCACCGACAGCCTCAATGTCTCCTGTCCGCACACACTTTTGGACATCTGTCAAGCGTGTCCCGGCGGGATGTTTCTCTCCGAGTAAGTATGGTACGAGCGGATGCATGCCTGCGGTAGTAAAGAGCACGGTTGGATCGTTTTCCGGAATTACGGAGGCGCCGGAAATGATGGTGTGCCCCTTTGATTCGAAGAATTTCAAATACATATCCCGCAGAGCATCAGCTGTCAACTTGGCCATGGGAAGCCTCCTTAAAAAAGAAAGAAAACGGGCAAAAGTATATCACATTTTGACAGAATAGGAATCTTTCCCCTTCTCAACACGAGAGAACTAGGGGGCTTTCTTATTCTAGTAATGGTAGAGTATGTATAACTTTTGTTACGATAACACGTATGGACGAGGTGAAAATATCGGCCTTATTTTTGGATTTTTGTCAGTCATTTCCCCGCGAGGATATGATTGAGCTGAAGATTATGCATACGCGGCGGGTGGTAGAAAATGCTATCCGGATTATGGAGCACGAGGGCTTTTCTGCGGGGTTGTATAGCCTTGGGGTATGTACAGCGTGGTTACATGATGTGGGGCGGTTTCAGCAGTTTCAACGTTATCGAACGTTCAGTGATCGGCAGAGTGTGGATCATGCATTGTTGGGGTGTTCGGAGGTTTTGCGATTGGGGTGGTTAGATTCGGTTTCTGCAACAGAACGGAATCTGGTTCTTCATGCGATAGCGTTTCATAATCTGCGGGATCTTCCAGAGCGGTTATCAGAAGATGAATACCGTTTGTCTGCACTGGTTCGTGACGCGGACAAATTGGATATTTTCAGGGTGCTGGATCAGGCGATAGAATCGGGGTATTTGACAGCGCATCCGGAAATATACTGGGGGCTGCCCATTGCACGGTCTCCATCAGAGGCTGTGGTTGCGGCTGTACGAGAAGGGAAGAGCGTGGATTATGCCGATGTTTGCTCGTTGGCGGACTTTGTCTTTATCCAGTTGGCTTGGTGCAGTGGAGGCCTGGTTTTTGCGGAGAGTCTTCGTATGGCGTTGGCGCGGAAAGTGGTGGAGACGCGTAGGGATTATTTATGTACTCTTTTGCCTGGATCGACCGACGTGATATGTCAGTGTTGTAGTGGGGTATTAGAGAAAATGAAGCGGAGGCTTGAGTATGGCGCGTAAGCGAAGGTTGAAACGGGCAAATCTAGGTGCTCGTTTTTCAAACTACTCAACGTATTGGATCGGTGGTTTGTTGGTTTTGGCATTGCTCGGTGTAGGCAATTGGTTTGCACATTTGCCAACAGCGCGGCGAGCTTCGTTTGGTTCATTCGAGCCTACATTGGAAGCGCTTGGTGCAGTTACGGCGGACGCCACAGATGCGATTGGGTTGACAGGACGAGATGTGGCGGTGGAGTATTTAGCTCCCTTATCAAAAGGCCCGCTGCCATTTGGTCTTCCACAGATTGTAAATACGCAAAAGGTTCCAAAAGATATTCAGGTATTGAAGCGAAAAGGGTATTGGGTCGGTTTTTCGCCAACGCTAGGATATCCGGTTTGGTCGGCATATGCCATCCCAGTTAAACGGGTAATGAAATGGCCCCCGGAGCGCCCGGCATTTTTACAGGATAAGCAGGTATTTGATTCGCCAACACCGGATGTTTATACCGGCAGTGGTTATGATCGAGGGCACATGGCTCCCAACTATGCAATTGCCACAGGGTATGGGCGTATCGCACAGAGAGAAACTTTTTTGATGACAAATATTGCGCCACAACGGCCAGACCTGAATCGGGGGCCTTGGCGCATATTGGAGCAAAAACTTGCGGATGATTTGTCGTCCATAGGCGACACAGTATATGTGCTAGTCTGTACCGTTCCTGATGCCTCCGGCGCATGGTTGAAAAAAGGGCGGGTACGTATTCCGAAGGGTTTTGCGATGATTGTCGCAGCAGTACATGATCGACAGTTACGTGTGTTTGGCATATATATGCCGCAGGAGACCGCTTCCTCCAAACGCCCACGTTACTGTTTTTGTTCTGTAAGGGCGTTGGAAGAAGCAACTGGGCTTAACTTTTTTCCAAATCTTTCACCAACGCTTCAGGACGCGGTTGAGATTCCGGAAGCCAATCGGTTTTGGCCCCGGTGGGAGGTGTTTTGATATGGTTTTTCGCCGGATTGCGATTGGGTTTGATACCTCGTTACGCTCGACAGGCCTTGGGATTGTTCAGATGGAGGGAAACAGTCGGCGAGCGCTTTATTATGCGCCGGTTCGGATCCCCCAAACCCGTCCACTTTCAGAAGCGTTGGCCTTGCTGGATGCAGAAGTCGCACGTGTATTGGATTTATATCACCCTACAGAAGCTGCAATGGAAGGGGTGTTTTATGCAAAAAACGCACGGACAGCAATGATTCTGTGTCATGCACGCGGAGTGGTGGTGCTTAACTGTGCGAAGCGATCAATTCCGATCTGTGAGTACTCGCCAGCCGAAGTAAAACGAGCCGTAACAGGTGTGGGTTCTGCTGAGAAGGCACAGGTTCAGGCAATGGTTGGGCGGATTCTTGCTTTGCCTCCTCCCATTCAGAATGATGCTGCAGATGCGTTAGCCATTGCCATTGCGCATCTTAATCGGAGTGTGAGGAGCTTTCCTGGTTCTCAGAAAACGCTATGAGGAAGATATGTGGCTAATGTCTAAAGTATGGATCGCCTGTGGAATGATCATGATGTGGTTATTCGTTGGCTGTAGTCCACAGGTCTACCATGATGTGCCACGGAAACTTGGAATGCCGGAGGCTGAACTTCTGGTGGATGGCCGCCGTATAACCATTGTTGGCCAGGATCATCAATTCGTGTTTCAATGCGGTACGCGTCAAGCGTGGGTAGATGGTGTGCAATACTTCCTTCACCGCCCGGCAGGAACACATTCTCTATCCGAACAGGATGTGGAGTTATTATATCATGCTCTGAAAGCGCCCCCCGTTGATGCATCATCTAACATTCTGACGATCTTATTGGATGCCGGGCATGGAGCAACGGATACAGGATGCCGTAAAGGTTCAACATACGAGAAGCAAATCACGCTGGCCATTGTGCTTGAAGTTAAACGGCTGCTAGAGGCCAAAGGGCATTATGTACTTTTGACGCGAGCGGATGACAGTACGCCGCATTCGCTTGATGAGCGTACAGCCATGGCTGCTCGACAGCCTATCGATGCCTTCGTCAGTGTGCATGTTAACTCTGCGGGAAATTCGTTGGCAAAGGGTGTGGAGGTATATACGCTTCCGGCGCCTGGCTGTGATGGGACAGCCATAGGTTCTTCTGCTCGGGCACCCATGGTGGGTCAATCCTACCTAGTTATGGCCACACGGCTTGCTCTGGCTGTTCAGAAAGCACTGACGGCTTTTCCCGGAGCTCCTGCGGATCGCGGTGTGCGTCATGCTCATTTCAAGGTATTACGAGACACGCCAGCCCCGGCGATTCTAGTCGAAACCGGTTTTATTACCAATCCGGAAGACTATACAGTCTTGACAAGCCCTATCAAACAGCAGCAGTTGGCGCGAGCTATCGCCAAGGGGATTCTTGATGCTTTCGCTTGGAGTGTATCGCTGAAAGACTCGGCGAACAACGTATCGCAACTCGTTTCCGTGACGGTTGGCGCAATGGAAATATAGGCGAGTGTAGGGAAGGTTATCAGCTGAACCGAAAGAATACACCCCCAACGGCTTTTGGCCGTGTGGGGGCAGATATGAAGCGGGGGAGGAGAGGGTACTTGTTTATTTTGATGCGGGCTCGTCTGGTGTGGAGACTTCAGGGGTAGTCCGATTGGTGTTTCCAGGAGCAAAGGCTTCACGATGTTCCAGCACCTTAGCGCGGATTTGCTCCAGCACATCTGGATTGTTCCTCAAATATTCTGTTGCGGCGGCAGTACCTTGTCCAATTTGTTCGTTGTCAAAGCTTAACCAACTCCCACGTTTCAGGACAACGCCAGCTGCAATGGCCGCATCCAAAACGGAACCTTCCCAGGAAATACCACGGGAATAAAGGATGTCAAACTCTGCCTCGGTGAAGGGGGGAGCCACCTTATTTTTGACAACATTCACACGTGTCCGGTTGCCAAGCGCCTTCCCTGTATTGTCCTTAATGGTGGCGATACGTGCAATTTTCATGCGTACCGAGGCATAGAACTTGAGTGCATTTCCCCCGGTGGTGGTTTCCGGACTGCCAAACATGACACCGATTTTCATTCGGATTTGGTTTGTAAAAATACAAAGTGTTTGCGTGGTTGAGAGCAACCCGGTCAATTTTCGCATTGCTTGCGACATGAGCCGCGCCTGCGCTCCCATGTGGGAGTCTCCAATATCTCCGTCCAATTCGCTTTGAGGAACGAGTGCCGCTACGGAATCTACAATAACTACATCGACTGCTCCGGAGCGAACCAGTTGTTCAGTGATTTGCAGCGCTTCCTCTCCGGAGTTCGGCTGCGAAAGCAACAGATTATCGACATCTACGCCAATGCGCTTGGCATAACCAATATCCAATGCGTGCTCAGCATCAATAAATGCCACGATTCCACCTTGTTTTTGGGCATTTGCCGCAATATGCAGAGAGAGTGTGGTTTTGCCTGAGGATTCATTGCCAAAAATTTCAATAATGCGTCCACGCGGGACGCCTCCTACGCCGAGAGCCAAATCCAAGGAAAATGCCCCGGTGGAAATAACCGGGACATTCTGCACTTCTACGTCTCCCATCTTCATAATAGAAGACGCGCCGAATTCCTTTCGAATTTGGTTTAAAACAGCATTCAGCTTGTCGGTGGAAGCGGATGAAGTCGGAGTCTTTTTCTCTGCCATAAAACAATTCCTTTAGGAGCGTAACGACCAACCGTGGTACATGATATCAAAAAGTGGCCATACGTTTATGTGCTGCCTGGTGAGGCATGGTGAATGGCTCCTGGAGCGTTTGATGGGAGGTAAAATGCAGGGAAGACGGTATCAATCGAATCGGTCAAGCATGCGGCCGTCGCGCTTTCAGTTGTGTATGAACCCACAAAATGCCTGTAAGAAGGCATGCGCTGAGGAAAGATTGAATTACCGGAGTGGAGCCGCTCGTCCAAGGTTGAAGACCTTGTGTCAGAATTCGTACAGTCGTCTGGAGTGTAGGCGCAAAGAGCGTTGCGGCAACGTAGGCTACAAGCGCTGCGCGGCCAAAGAGTAACAGGAGTCCTGTTCCTTTGCGCACTTTTACGATGTCAAAGAGGAAAAACATACCAGCAAGAACGAACAACGCCAACCCCATTGCCTGCGCGGTGAATGTAATGGTATAGATTCGTTTGATCGCGGGAATCCAACCAGAGAAAAGAATACCTCCTAAAAACAATCCGGCACCACACCAGAGAAGTCGAAACATCTTTCGCCAAGAGGTATGGTGACTGCGAAGCCATTCAGTACACTGCACGCCGCAGAGCGTCATAACACCAAACATCATGGAGGTTAAACTCCATCCATATCCATCATGATTCATGGGCAGAACGAGAGAATCTACACGAATAGCCGCATTTCCGTTTAGCGAATAGTCTCCGTATAACATGAGTAGGAGCGTATAGAGAACTGCTAACCCCCATGGAATGGTTTGGCGGATCCATTTCTTGGGAATAAGCCAAACGCAGGCCGCAATGAGATACCCGGCTGCGATAGCCTGCAGCGTGTTGTTATACGGACTAATGATTGACCAATTCAGTGTCAACAGGTTTCCCTGTACCGCCATACCGAGCACCCAAAGAAGCGAGACACGTCCAAGCACATGGCGCCAAAAACGCCAACCGGCATGTCCATCACTTAGATGTTTTGGCAAGGCAAACGGAATGGCTGCGCCGCATATGAAGATGAACCACGGCATGACCAGATCCCAAGCTCGCAGCCCTTCCCATGGAGCGTGATTTAACTGCCGAATAAACCCATTCGGGAAGATTCCCCAGGCCTGTTGTATGGCTAACAGAAAGGGTGCCGCAACGGTTAAAACAAACATGTCTAGGCCGCGGAGCATGTCCAACGCATAAAGCCGCTCTCCGGATGAGGCAGAATGCTTCTGAAC
The DNA here is from genome assembly GCA_937892925.1 of uncultured Lentisphaeraceae bacterium. GTDB lineage: Bacteria > Verrucomicrobiota > Kiritimatiellia > RFP12 > DVOR01 > Spyradenecus. The sequence continues at coordinate 24,295 of CALBHX010000032.1, read as the reverse complement.
GAGCACCTGTTGCAATGGGGCAGGGCTTTTTCCTGGCATGGGTGGAGGCATAGGGTTAAATCTCAAAATAGGTATAACCACGCAGGCCGTTGGCATAAGCGGCCAAAATACGCCGGCGTTCAACGGCGGAGATTCGCTTGGCTTTCATGGCCGCATCTGTCAGACGGCGGAAACGTGACACCAAGTCGGCAGTATTATATTCCACGTAGGAGAGTACTTCTTCTACGGTGTCGCCCTCCACTTCGTCAGCAAAGTCGATATCGCCGTCTTCATCCAGTCGGACGGAAACGATATTGGTGTCCCCGAAAAGGTTGTGCAGATCCCCTAACGTCTCCTGATAGGCTCCCACCAAAAAGGCTCCCAGGATATAAGTATCTCCGTCATGGACTTCATGAAGCGGGAGCGCATGCTTGACATCGTGCAAGTCAATGAACTTGTCGATCTGGCCATCACAGTCGCAGGTAATATCTGACAAATGCGCACTGCGCGTGGGCTTTTCACATAGTCGGTGAATGGGCATGATGGGGAAGAGTTGATCGATAGCCCAAGCGTCCGGTAAGGACTGAAAAACAGAGAAGTTACAGTAATAGATGTCGGCCATGGCCTCATCCAGCCCGGAAAGGTCTTCCGGTACATATTTCAGTTTTGGAACTTCTGCGCGGATACGTGTAAGAATCGCCCAGAACAGTCGGTCTGCCGCTGCATGCTGGCGCAGAGAGATGAGCCCTTGTTTGAAGGCTTTCTGTACTTCCTCGCGGTAGTAGAGTGCGTCGTTGAAGTATTCTGGCAGATTCTTGGTGCGCAAATGCTTGGCTACATCGATTAGGTTGGCAATGCATTCTGGTACGTGTGCTTCCTGAAGTACAGGGTCGGTATCGCCCTCGGCCACTTCAAACGTTGCCGTGCCCAGGACATCCATTAGCAAGACGGAATAATAACCAATCAATGCTCGCCCAGACTCACTGATGATTGTGGGGTGAGCCACGTGTTCATGGTCGCAGGCAAGCATAATACCTTCCACCACGTCTGCACAATACTCGGAAATATCATAGTTCGCGGAGCTCTCGAAGTTGGTATGGCTGCCGTCATAATCAATGGCCAATCCGCCTCCGATATCGAAGATACCCATGGGAGCGCCTTCTTTTACAAGCCCGACATAAAAGCGTGAGGCTTCCTTGATCGTGTCGCGGATTTCTCGAATATTTGGAACTTGGGATCCCAGGTGGTAGTGAAGCATTTCCAGACAATCTAGCCGCCCCGCCTGTTTCAATCGGTCAACCGCCAGAATTAGCTGGCTTGCTGTCAAGCCAAAAACGGATCGGTCTCCGCCGCTTTCACTCCATTTCCCACCCACTTTGCTGCTCAGTTTGACCCGTACGCCGATCCGTGGTTTAACGTGAAGCTCTTCGGCTACGGACAAAACAATATCCAGTTCCTCTAATGACTCCAGAACCAGAATGGTCTGCAACCCCATTTTCAGTGATGAAAGTGCCAATTGTACAAACTCTTCGTCTTTGTATCCATTGCAGACGATGTAAGCTTCCGGGTCGTGCATATAGGCCAGTGCGGCGATCAATTCGGCCTTGGAGCCTGCTTCCAGACCGTGGTGATAGGCACGCCCAAAGGTGACAACATCCTGCACTGCCTGTTGTTGCTGATTGACCTTGATCGGGTAAACCCCACGATAGACGCCTTTATAGTCGTAATCTGCAATGGCCTTGGCGAAGGATTCGTTGATCACGCGGATGCGCGAAGCCAGAATGTCGCTGAACCGTAGCAACACTGGCAAACTCATGCCACGATCTTCCAGCGCTTTGACAATTTTCTCAAAGGGTACATCCACGGGTTTACCGGCTTGCTGCAGGCGTACTGTGGCGTACCCATCGGCAGAGACGCCGAAATAACCGTGCCCCCAGGCGTCTACACCATAAAGTTCCGCACTTTTGACGGCATTCCACCCATTCAATGCATCTGAGACGCCTTTTGCCATTTTCGTTCTTTGCCTTTTCCTGTTGATTCGTGTTTCGCAACACCAGATAGCTTAAGTATAACACAAACATGGGGTGAAGCTGAGACCTTCAGGATGAAAGTATCATGGAAGCCTGTTTTTTCGTTCAGCTAAGAATAGGTATGTAGGGAGACTACGCTTAAAAAGGCTGTATCGGAGCATTTCAAGGTCGGGGCGAATCGAGAATGAACCCGCCCCAGATCGGGGGCGAATCCGCCCCGGTTTTGAGAATAGCCCATCTTGGTGCGGAATGGGAATCTTTTCGCCGTATGAGGGATTGGGTAAAAGGAAGGAAAATACCGGGAGGTGAGCATTCTTCCAAAGTAGATCGAAAACGCAACGCCCTGGCAGAGATATGAGCAGAATGGAGTAGGGAATATGTTTTTGATGGAAGAAGGCGGTGGCGTGGAATAATTGTCGTTTAATTGTTCATTTGTTTGGTCTATGGATAGGTGGCGCGGTGGACTGGTGTTGGTGGCTACATTTTTATTGAAGTCTTTTATGACTCGGCCGATTCGAAGAACCCGCACGCGCATGTGGGGAGAATGCTGGGAGATCTCAGACGGATTTGGGCAGCTTCACGGCGGTATTCGGTATCGGTAAAATGACCGGTTGCTGTATGACAACAATACAGTCAGGAATGGAGTTAATTAAAGGTATCGAGTTATCCTAAGCGAATAAGGCTTATTGTTTGAAGACAATGAAAAGAAATGTAAGGTGAGTAGGATAGGTTTTGTTTTATACTTGATTTTCCCAGAGATAATGCGGTATCTTAGGAGACATTAATGATGGAGGACATAAGGATGGAGCAACGACCTGACCGCGATGAGGTGCTCAACTTGTTTGATCAGGAGGAGCGATCATATATTCGCCGCCTGGCAGATATGTTTAGAGGGTTCTCGCAGCCGCGGGACAGCTTGGCGCACAAGGAAGCCATGCGGGAGCTTCAACGCCAGTGGGCATTGTTGTTGGGGGTGGCTATCCCGTTGACGGTGTGTGGGGTGATGTGCTCAATCACGATCGGCGGGGGGGATGTTGAAAAACCGCCAACAGAGGTGACGGTGGTGGAGCCAGCGACGGCAGATCCGTTGGAGCCGGAAGAACCGCCGCCTCCGCCGGAAACGGTTGAGCTTGAGAGTGATTTGGTCGATGCGTTCGTTACAGATGTGCCTTCTCCGCCGATAGGTGAAGTGAGGGCGGAGACGCCAACCTTAAATCCTCCAGTGCAGATGACGCCGGCCACCGTGAAGTTGGCCGGCGTGCCTTCCCGTGGTTCGGGCGGTGGGGGTATTGGCGGTGGGGTTCGCCTGGAAGGCGATATGGTGGGCATGTTCGTGGATCTTTCGCGCGATGGCAAAGGGAATTTACGGCCTGAGATGCAGGCAAGGGGAAGTTTCGTTCGGCGCGATAAGCAGTTGTTTGCCGATGTGCGCTACATGGTTGAACATGGGTTTGGGAAAGAGGCTTTTGCGCCTTTCCATGTGGTGCCGCAGCGGGTCTATTTGTCACATCTGGTTCTTCCATATGTTAAATCCGCCATTGGCCCGAGCACCTACAAGGTAGAAAAAACGGTTAAGAAGGGGGCGCCGTGGGTGGCTGTTTACAAAGGCCGGCTCCAGCCGGAGACGAGTGGTGTTTATCGTGTGGCAGGATTTTACGATGATGTGCTTGTGGTGCGCGTGGATGGCAAGGAAGTCTTGGAGTTTACATGGGAAACGCGTAACAATGGTGTAGATAAACCTACCGGAATCGGCACTGGGTGGGTTCAGAAAGATGCTGCAGTGGTTGGAAAGCATAAAATGCGCGGATTCCAAAACACGCCGTTGACTTACGGAGACTGGTTTGAATTGAGAGCAGATCAGAGTGTTTCGATTGAAATTTTGATTGGAGATAATGGTGGAGATGGTGCGGAAGGCGGTTTAACCGGCGGGATTCTTCTTGTTGAGAAGCGGGGTGAGTCGTATGTAAAGATGGCAGACGGGATGCCGTTGCTGCCGCCATTTTCGACTACACGTTTGACGTTCACCGAACGTCAGCGTTTGACTGGTCTGGCAGACCCAACGAATACGAAAACATCGGGGCACTATGCATTTTCGGATAAGCAGGTGCCGGTTATGAATACCTGCGGGAAACGATCCAAACCGATTACGCAGGATGATATTCTAGTAGATACTGGCGATCTGTGAAAACGGCCGTGGGTGATATCGTTGTTCGCCGGTCGAACATCTTACGCATGTGAGATGTGTTTGCGCAGATTGCGGCGGGAGTGAAAGCTTCCGCCGTTTATTTTTCAGGAACTACAGAAAATCTTTTAGGACATTGGCAAGGACTGGCCCCAACAGGACAATGATTGTGGCTGGGAAGATAAAGAGCAAAAGGGGAAAGAGCATCTTGGTTGGGGCTTCATGTGCCAGTTTTTCCGCGTACTCGAAACGTTCTTGTCGGAGTTGATCGGATTGTATACGCAGAATGGATCCAATACTGACACCCAACTCATCGGCTTGGATAAGGGCTGTGGTAAGGGTGCGGATTTGAGGAATACGTACACGTTCGGAAAGGTTTCGGAGCGCCATTTTTCGGGTGGTCCCAATTTGAATTTCGCGCTGCATGCGTAACAGCTCTTCGTTGAGCGGGTCCATAGCGCGGCGTTCACAGTTTCGTTGTACGGCACTCATGAAGTCCATACCAGCTTCAACAGAGAGGGTGAGCAGGTCGAGCACGAACGGAAGTGCCCGAACGATGCTTTTGGCACGTCGGCAGCGGGCGGTGCGGAGCCAATGGAGCGGCCACATCCAAGCTAGCAGGGTGCCAATGAGCCAGGGTAGAAGAGCATCCGTTCCGAAAGGAATAAAAAGGAGTGAGAGAAGAAGCCCGGTACAGAGCGGCATGAGGCATTTGAGGGCGAGAAAGTCTCGTCCGGAAAGGAGACCTTCATACCCAGCGGCAGTTAATTGCCAGGCTGCAGCACTGGCACTGGGCGCGAAGGTCGGCCGGTTGAGGAATGGTGTCAGATTGGGGGCAAGTGGAAGAAGCAGGCGGAAGGGGAGGGGGAGGGTGCGGATTTGGTTACGCCCATCCGCAAGGGTTACATAGGTGATTTGTGTGGCATAGCCCAAGACATACCATGCAATTCCAGCGGCAGACAACCCCCAGAGTAAAAGTGCAAAGAGAAGAAACGGATTCATGACCTTAGGAAATGATAGGAAATGAGTAGATGTGTTAGATGTCAATGGCAACGATGCGGCGGATCATCCATCCGCCGAGGAAGACTAACAGAGAAACGGCCAATAAGGTGGCCACACCGGGCAGGGAACAAACAAAAGGAATCATCAGGTTCGGTTTGAAAATAGCCATGCCAATACCTAGGAGAAAGGGCATGGCGCCAATGATAAGCCCCTGAAGGCGGCCTTGAGCCGTTAATGTTTTGACATGTTGGCGGATACGCAGACGAGCGCGGATGGTTTCGGCAATGGAATCAAAGATTTCCGTGAGATTTCCGCCAGAGCGCCGTGCGATATCAATAGCGGTGCAGACGAGTGTAAGATCTTCACTGCCAACACGCTGTTCAAGTGTTGCAAGAGCATCTGAAAAGCTGACGCCTACACGCAGTTGTTGAAGAAAAAGCGAGATCTCCTGTCGCATGGGGGCTTCGGTTCCATCTGCAACGGATTCAAATGCCTGGTTGATTGAAAATCCGGCACGGAGGGCATTGGCCATCATGGGAAGGGCTTCCAAGAGTTGGAGATTGAATCGCTCAAGGCGCTTGGCACGGAGGGTGCGCACAACTAAATGCGGCAGACAAAATGCTCCGGCGGCTGCAAGTGCGGAAAGTAGGATGCCAAGCGGCAGAATCCAGGGCGGATTTGTTCGGCAGAACGGCAGCATAAAAAGCAGGAATGTAGTTGCGGCAGCCACCCACCCCATGTCTACTAGACGCTTGGCCGGAATAAAGAGGAACATGTCTTCCAATGTTTGGGAGAGTTCACGCGTATAGGCGCCAGCAGCCTGCCCGGCGCTTTCCGAAAGTGCCCCAGCGATAACCCAGGTTAGCCCAGCGGCGGCTAAGCCTGACGAACAGAGAATGCTCCAGAAGAAAAGATTCATGACTGTGGTGTAAAGAGTGCGGGATCTAACTCAATGCCACGGGAGGCAAGGCTGTCGTAGAATGAGGGCATGGCTCCGGTCGCGGTCAATACACCTTGAATTTGCCCCTTGGCGTCAATGCCTGTTTGCTTGAAAAGGAAGAGATCCTGCATAACGATCTGCTGCCCTTCCATCCCGGTAATTTCCGAAACGGCAACAATTCGGCGAGATCCATCAGCAAGGCGTGATTCTTGAACGATGATGTTGACGGCACTGGCTATTTGTTCTCGAATGGCACGGCTTGGGAGTTCTACGCCGGACATCAACACCATGGTTTCCAATCGACTGATGACATCGCGCGGGGTATTTGCATGAACGGTGGTGAGTGAACCGTCATGTCCAGTATTCATGGCTTGAAGCATATCTAAGGATTCGCCACCACGGCATTCGCCAACGATAATGCGATCCGGGCGCATGCGCAAGGCGTTACGCACAAGATCTCGAATGGTTACAGCACCTTTTCCCTCGATGTTTGGCGGGCGCGCTTCCAAACGCACAACATGTGGTTGATTCAGCCGTAATTCTGCAGCGTCTTCAATGGTAAGAATGCGGTCGCTGTGCGGAATGAAGCCTGAAAGCACGTTGAGCAACGTTGTTTTTCCAGAACCTGTTCCGCCGGCCACAACAATATTCTTTCGTAAAGCTACGCAGACGCGGAGAAAGTCAGCAATAGCTGGTGTCCATGTGCCGAAACGAACGAAATCTTCTGCCGTGAGCACACGTTTGGCAAACTTTCGAATGGTGATGCAGGGGCCAATCAAAGAAAGTGGTGGAATAATTGCATTAACACGCGAACCATCGGCTAATCGGGCGTCCACATAGGGCTGACTTTCGTCAATCCGCCGCCCCAGAGGCGCCACGATTCGTTCAATAACGGCCATGACGCTGGCTTCATCCATAAAGGTTTGTTCGGAAAGCTCCAATTTCCCTTTGCGTTCAACGTATACGTGCTGCGGACCATTGACCATGATTTCTGTTACGGAGTCATCGGCAAGAAACGTCTCAATGGGGCCAAGCCGAACGGATTCATTGTAGAGTTCCTCAACCAGGGCGTCGGGTTGCAGGCCTTCTGGTAAGGCTCTGCGCGCTTTTACTTCCGTTAAAATGGTTTGGAGTGTTTCTCGGACACGCCGCCCAAGGTCTTCTTGTGAGAGTGAACTGGTAGCTAATCGTTTGAGATCCAGGCGTTTGACCAATTCAGCATGTAATTGAGCTTTGACACTTCTACGAAGCTCGGAAAGACGCCGCGCGGCGGGGGTGGGCGGTGGAGGCTCTTGTTGGAGAGCAGGTGCCGGTTGCGGTGGAGTTATTACTTGTGAGGGGGCGGGAGCAGCTAGGTTTGGTGGCTGTATCGGTTTAGCTACAGGGGCAGGCGACTCCGCCGAGGGCTGAGATTTAATTTGTACACGGAAAACGGTATTCCCAACGGTAACAATGGTTTCTGGAAGAAGCCTGGTGGTGTCGCAGATGGGGCGTGCATTGACAACGGTCCCGTTGGATGATCCTAGGTCTTCAATCCATGCTTCTGTTGGGGTAAGGATGAGTTTGGCGTGTAACTCGCTGACACTGGCATCTTCGAGCCGTAAGGCACAGTCTACACCGCGGCCAATCAGATAAGCGCCGCACGGGAGTGTAACACGTGCCGGCGGACGACCGGGGATGGCCAGGGTAATTAAATAGTCTGTCATGCGAAAACCCTTCTTACCGCTTGCGCAGAATGGTTTTCTGCCGAAGCTCATTCAGATTTTCAAGTGTTGTACGAATTCGATCGAAGTTGACCTGCGGCAACTCTTTTTCATAGTGCAAATCTTCCGGATTTCGAAGTGAAAGCGTTAAACGGCCTCGCATTTGTTCGGCAAATGTCAAAACCTCGGCCTCGTGAGGTGAAACTTCTAATGTAACAAATGAGTAGTTACCGTTCCCACCACGATAGGTTGCGGCGGTTTCCTGTCCTGTTGCGAGAACAAGCACATCTTGCAGAATGGTTAAGGTAACCAGTTCAGTGGCTCCTTCGATGGTTTTACTGGGCAGGGTGAACGTCCCAAGAACATCGACATGATCTGTTGGGCGAACCATATTGCTTACACTTGCAGCGGGTGAAACGGTGATGGAAATGGCACGCATTTTTGGGCGTAACATTCCTGCTAACCCGCGATCATCTGGGGCTCCACCTTCAATGTCACTCCATTGAAGCGGCTGTCTGGCAGAGACACCTACGGCAAGGCGACGGCCGATCAACCGAAGAGCGATATTTCCCTGCGGGCGAATGGTTTGTTCTCGCAAGGCACGTTCCGGGAAAGAAAGGATTCCCAAATCATCGGCGGTGAGCTGCGTTCCTGCTGGTAAATTCTTTGCCAGCACAACCGCTTCGATTGTCCGATTCCTGCGGGCGAAAGCCGTTTTTTCTTCCTGCAATGCACGTTCTTTCGCGGAGATATATGAGCCTGTAAGGAAGGCTGCAAGGAGGCCAATCGCCACAGAGGCTGCCAAGATAATCTTCTGCTTCACGGGAGTTCCTTTTTCAGAATCAGCATTGCGTGTGTTTGCTTACCATCATTGGATGCCTGGGCAAAAAGTGTTTGATGACCTTTTTGCCAGACTCTGGCGCCTCGAGCTGTCCACCCAGCCTGCTTTGCGGAGGCATCTAGTGCCGCCAGCGTATCTTCTGGGGTTTGCGCGGTCGTTCCGCTGACAAATTGGCTGAGCCCGGTATCGACTACATAGTCGCATGTGATGGGCCAGGGTGGTAATTCATCAGGGTAAACACATTGTCCGCGCAGAGACCCCAAATCAATATTCGAGAAGAGATAAACAAGTCGCCCGACAATGAGGCTCTTGCCGCGTGCTTTTCGCAATGGGGTTGCACTGGATGTCTCGGGAAGCTCCCAGACGTCTGCAACAACGGACACACCGTTTACTTGCAGGCTTTGTGACATGATTTGCTGCGCATGGAGTTGCAGCAGAATGTCTTCAGGTTTTTGTTGCGTCAGGTGCTGGAAGATATCCCCCAACAACAACCCGGCTACAGCGAGGAATCCGATCAGAAAAACTTTTCGAAACAAAGGTCGTTTCAGTGCTTTCATGTTCTCCAGTTTAACAGAATATGCGGTAAAAACCAATCGTAGGATTTTTCATTTCATATAGCGAAACGTGGTTATGCGGGCAACGACGTGGAGGGGTAATATGAGTATTTTGATACTTTTGCTGAGATAACCGATTATATGTTCTATTTTTAATTTAGGAGAACACTTTCTGGTCATAAGGGTTAAGCAGCTTTTCACGGAACATGAGGTTAGACGGCTTTATGCGTGACTAAAAGATGCAATTAAATGATTACAAGTATAAATACCGCCAGAGGATGCGCATGATTTAGTTGCTGGGCTGCATGCGTCTTAGGGAACAGTGATGCTTCATTTTTCGTGTATACGCTAGACTAAACGTAATCCATTTAGGGGTTAGTAGGTACATCCTGGAGCAAATGGCGGGAGCGGCTTTCCTGTGTTGTAAGCCCAAGGGCTTTCAATGTTTCAAGATGAGGGGTTAGGTCTGCGATGTCGCGTGTAATGTGAGCATCGGATCCGAGAGATAATTGAACGCCTTCCTCTAGACAGATTCGGTAAAATTCCAGCTCGAACGGGTTCTTATGATGATTGATTTCTGCGGCTATGTGTCGTTTTGCTAGGAGTTTGGCGACTGGGCGGTAGAAATGCCGTGGCACGGGTCGTTTGCTCCACGTCCAATAACGAAAGGGATGAGCTAGAATTTGAATGGGGCTTTCGAGTAGCCGTTCGATATCCCGCATCCAAGCATATTCGGTTTCTGCCTGTGTGTTTCCGGCCTGGATGTCTGGGATTTCATGGATGGCACCAATCAACATATCCCATCCGTTTTGATCTTGCGGAGCCAAACAGAGTTGCCCATTACTTAATAGATCTACTTCTAATCCCATACGAATGCGTTTACCAAAAATTGGACGTATGGTTTGGGCAAGTGTCTTATATGCAAGCATCCGGCCGCGTTCTGAAGAACCCCAGGTGCGAGCTACAAGGTCGAGATCTGCCTGCCAGTAGAACTTTAACGCATCGGAAGGAAAATACAGGGCAAATGCGTGTTCAGAAAAGCCCTGTGTGCGGATTCCGAAAAAATGTGCTAGACGGGCGGCGTCAAAAAGATCAATACCACGCCCGCAATAAGCGAATTGTGTGTGGGCATGCCAGTCATCGAGGGGTTCTTGCAACGAAAGATCAAGCCATTTGTTGCGGTAGAGACAACGTAAAGGGGACGCGATTTCAGGAGGGCTCCCTGAATGACAAAGCAGCCCATGACGGGCACTTTCGGCAATAATGGGAAGGAGTGTTGAAGACGGAGAAGATGCGCTAAAGTTGAAAACGACAGAACTTGGCCGTTCATGATGCCATGCTAATGCTTTAATGGCTTTATCCAGAATGTATGGAGCCAATGGATGCTGGACGAGTGCGTCCGGAAGTTCTAGGGGGTAGGCCTGACTCATGGTGAAATCCGATGGATTTTAGGCTATAAGTTGGGCCATTGAAACGTTGTCCACAGGTGCATTACACCAATGGCGACTACGGTGCCTGTAATCATACCCCCAAGCACTTCTGTACGGGTGTGGCCAAGCATTTCTTTAAGTGGTTTTGCGGAAAACTTCCGTTCAAAAAAGAGCTGGCGGGTCAGTTTGTTTAGCAAACGAGCCTGAAGCCCGGCGGCTCGACGTACGGTGGCGGCATCAAACATGGTGATGGTTGCAACGACACTGGCTACAATCGTAATTGGATCTGCCCAGCCACGCCCTAATCCTAGGCTTACAAAAACACCTACAACAAGAGAAGAATGCGCACTTGGCATTCCCCCGGTACTCATCAGATAGGTAAAGTCAAGACTTTTTGTGCGAATGGCACCGCGCGTCATTTTGATAATTTGCGCAATGCACCACCCCATAAACCCGCTCCAAAAATAAGGGGTTGCGAAATATTGCCACACGCACCAATCGAGCATATGCGTATTCGCTGCCGTTGCCCCAAGCATTATTTTTCCTCCGAAGACCCCTTCAATACGGCAATAAAGGCTGATTGCGGTACATTCACCGAACCAAACTCCTTCATCCGCTTCTTACCTTCTGCCTGCTTTTTTAACAATTTCTGCTTGCGCGTTACATCTCCGCCATAAAGCTTGGCGGTAACGTCCTTACGGAAGGGACGAATATCTTCTCTGGCAATGATGGTTCTTCCGATACAGGCCTGTACGGGGATTTTAAACATGTGTGGAGGAATGGTTTCGCTCAATGCTTTGCACATTTGTTTTCCACGAGCCACGGCGCGGTCGCGGTGAACCATGCAGCTGAATGCATCTACCGGCTCTCCATTGAGCAGAATATCCATACGTACAATATCGCTGGGCTGATATCCATGCGGCTCATAGTCCATAGAGGCATATCCTCTAGAAATCGACTTAAGCGTATCATGGAAATCAATTAGGATTTCATTCAGGGGCAAGATACAGGTAAGGATCACACGTTGTGCGTCAAGCGTTTCGGTACAGTCCACAACACCACGTCGTTCCATCACCAAACGCATGATGTCTCCCATGCACGTATTCATGGTGATAATACGTGCCTTGATTACAGGTTCCTCAATCATCTCAATACGCGTGGGATCCGGCAAAAGTACGGGGTTGTCAATTTCCATAACGGAACCGTCTTTTAGGGTAACCTTATAAATAACAGCCGGATGTGTATTGATGATATCGAGTTGAAATTCCCGCCGCAATCGTTCTTGAACAACCTCCATGTGGAGCAGGCCAAGAAATCCACAACGGAATCCAAAGCCTAAAGCCACAGAGCTCTCGGCATGAAACGTAAATGCGGAATCGTTGAGATGTAGCTTTTCCAACCCGGTACGCACCTTATTGTATTCATCTGTACTGACCGGGTAGATTCCACAGAAGACGGTCGGGTGAATCTCTTTGAATCCGTGAAGCGGAACGGATGCACCATCTCGGTCAGATGTGAGCGTGTCGCCGATCTTGATTTCCGCTGGATCCTTGATGGCTCCAACGATATATCCTACTTGGCCTGGCTCCAATACCTCAACGGGCTTCTGGAAAGGGGAAAAGATGCCGACTTCCTTCACGGGCGTAGTTTGCCCCGTACTCATAAAGCGCAGGGCATCACCTGCCCGAATAGAACCGTCAACTACGCGAACATATGTGATCACACCACGATAGACATCAAAGACAGAATCAAACACCAGCGCACGCAAAGGCCCGTTTGGATGATCGGTTTTAGGCGCAGGGAATCGCTTTACCAACGTTTCTAGAACCGCTTCTACACCCTCTCCAGTTTTGGCCGAAATCTTGAGTTCTGGATCCACTGGAATCCCTAACACATCTTCGATTTGTCGAATAACTTCCGGGACGTTTGCGCTGGGTAGGTCAACTTTGTTAAGCACTGGCAGAATTTCAAGGTTGGCATCAATGGCCAGGTAGGCATTAGCGACTGTTTGTGCTTCAACCCCCTGTGCTGCATCTACCACCAAGATGGCGCCCTCGCAGGCTCCCATGGCACGACTTACTTCATATGCAAAGTCCACATGCCCTGGAGTGTCTATCAGATTGAGCCGATAGCATTGGCCATCCGATGCAGTATATTGCATGGAAACGGGATGGCTTTTGATGGTGATTCCGCGTTCTCGCTCCAGATCCATGGCGTCAAGCGTCTGCTCTTTCAGCTGTCTCGGGTCAATGGCACGCGTCAATTCTAAAATACGATCCGACAGCGTGGTTTTACCATGATCGATATGCGCAATGATACAGAAGTTTCGGGTATGGGCGAGGTCGTCGTTAAAATCGTTGCTCATAAGGCACAAATTCTATCAAAGATGAACAAAAAGAACGACTCGGTACAAGTGGTGAAACAGATGTTTCTGTGGAAGATGTGTGGAATAATGCTTGGCTGGGATGTGAAAAAGGGTGTGAAAGTTGAGGATTTTCCTCCCATTATCTAAGAGTTACGCGTTTTTATGACACAAGAATGTGAAGCAGAATGCGTGTTTTGATCCCTCGTAAGATAGTGCAGAACAGGTACTGTTGGAGGTGTCTGTAAGAATGTTGTGCGACTTACGGATTGTTGGAATGAACCCACAAGATTAGAATGCGTATGTGTCACAAAGGCTCTCAGGCCATATGATGATATTCTCGTTGACCGCGTTACCTAATACTTCCTTCCTTGCGATACTTTTTGTTACAATGAATGGCCATGAAGATTTTGTTTTTTATTCTTTCCATATGTGCCGCTTTGCCATTATGTGCAGCGGGAACAACGCCTCAAGTGGAGGTTACCCACCGGATGACGCTTCTTGCGATTCAGGTGGGTATAATTTTGTTTGCTGCGCGATTCGGGAATTTGCTCTTTACGCGGCTGCGCTTGCCGAGTGTGTTGGGTGAGTTGTGCGCAGGTATTTTGATTGGCCCCTTCGCGTTGGGAAGATGGATTCCTGGGTGGTGTTTTCAGGCGTTTGCGGGTTCGCCGGTGGTTGTGGCGCCAGAGTTGTATGGACTTTGTACGGTGGCCTCGGTCGTGTTGCTATTTCTTGTGGGTGCGGAGACGGATTTGCGCATGTTTATGCGTTATTCTGCCGTCGGCTCTCTTGTTGGAGTTGGCGGAGTTGTGGTGTCCTATTTCTCTGGCGCGGGAGTTGGGGTCTGGTTGCTTGGATTGGAGTGGACGGATCCGACAGCAATTCTGATGGGCGTTATGAGCACGGCGACCTCTGTTTCCATTACTGCGCGGATTCTTTCCGAACGGCGGAAGCTAGATTCTCAGGAGGGGGTTACCATCTTGGCCGGAGCCGTGATTGACGATGTGCTCGGTATTATCATGTTGGCCATCGGTATGGGAATGATCGCGGCAAAAGCAGCAGGTGAATCGGTTCAATGGTCGCATATCAGCCTGATTGCGGGACGTAGCTTCGGGATTTGGGTCGGAGCCACGGTGGTGGGATTATTGCTTTCCCGAAAAGTAGCACGTTTGCTCAAACCCTGTGGTTCCCATGGTGAAGTTGCTGTTTTGGCGTTAGGTCTAGCGCTTTTGGTGGGAGGACTTTTCGAGAAGGTCCATCTGGCCATGATTATTGGTGCGTATGTAACAGGGCTTTCCTTCTCGCGTACGGAAATGGGGATTATGATCCAGGAAAAGCTTCATGGGTTGTATCAATTTCTTGTGCCGATCTTCTTCGTGGTCATGGGGATGATGGTGGATGTCTCCAAGTTTGCGGATAAGCAGGTCTTGTTGGTAGGATTGGTCTACACAGGTATCGCCGTAGCAGCCAAAGTGGTTGGGTGTGGTTTGCCGACTCTCTGTTTTGGATTTACGCCCATGGGGGCACTGCGAGTGGGGTTGGGCATGGTGCCACGTGGAGAGGTAGCATTGATCATTGCAGGCATTGCCGCAGCCAATGGGCATCAAGAGGTACTTGGTGTTGCGGTGCTTATGACGTTGCTGACCACCTTAGTTTCTCCGCCCCTGTTATTGGTGGCGTTTAAGCTCAAGTGGCGTGGCCATCGGCATTTGCCGGATCGTCATACCGGGCCGGAAGCCGTGTATCATTTCCCGAATCACACGGTCACCAACAATGTCATGGCCAAAATTGTGCAAAATCTTACGAAAGAAGGTTTCTTTGTTCACCAGATTGATCCGGCTCAGGGGCTTTATCAGGCGCGCCGTGCAGATACGGTCTTGAATATTCTCTGCGGGGATGAAACCATCACGTTTTCTGCAACGGCTGCTGTGATGCCTTTCGTTCGAGTGATCATGGCTGAGTCATTAGCTGAGTTTGAAGCTGTATTGGAGGCTTTGCGCAAGCCAATTACAGAACGTGCGCATTTGGGAATTGCTGATGCACCTGCGCCGGAAGCAGCTGGCAAAATTGGAAACCCCCGGATTTCTATTCTATCCCGCTATGTTAAGGAACAGAATATTATTCCCCACCTGCAGGCGAGGGATCGGAATGGTATTATCCATGAGATGCTTGCGCGTTTGCACGCGACTGGAGCGTTGCAGAATGTGGCGTTGGCGGAAGCAGAAGTCATGCAGCGTGAGAATATTATGTCAACGGGTGTGGGTTATGGCGTAGCCTGTCCCCATGCGCGAACATCTGCGGTTAAGACACTGGTTTGCGCGGTGGGCATTACGGACTCTCCCGTTGATTTTTCCGAGGACGAGGAAAGCCGCGGATGCCGTATTATTATCCTTACTCTGACGCCCAACTCGGCTAATAGCCCGTATATGACCTTTATCACGGCAATTCTTACGGCGTTGCGTTCTTCCGCCAAACGTGAGGCGCTGCTGACGGCACAGACTGCGGCGGAAATTCGAAAAGGATTGATGACGCCATGAAGCGATTCATTCGAGGCTTGATGGTTTGGAACATGGGGCTTCTGCTTTTGAGGGGCAATGTATGGGGAATGCCCGCCAGATCCTATTATGAGTTGATCATCCGAAAAGAGCCGTTCGGAGCAATGGCGGCTGAACATTCGAACGCGACTGATTCTGTTACAGCGGTTGATGCGGAAAGAGTGCGTGAGGAATCTAATAAAATCCAACTTTGCGCCATGACGTTCACCCCAGATGGTCGAACTGCGGTTGGGCTGATTGATAACGGTGTCTCTCCACCGGCTTACATCACGCTTTTTGAAGGTGAAACGGCGAATGGGTTATCGCTCTTGTTTTCAGATTTGGATCGTGAGATTGCTACATTCAGGCGCGATGGGGTTGACTTCACACTCGCATTGGGACTTGGGTTGATCGAGACAATCACTCCGGAACGCTTTGCGCAGCAGCAACAACAGGCGGAAGAACAGGCCGCCAGACAGGCGGAACGGGAACGGAAAAAGCCGAATTCACTGGCCGAACAACTTGTGGCCATGCAGTTGAGTTTGCCGCCAGATGTGGAGGCTCCGCCGCTTCCGATTCCCCAAGCTGATCCGGAGGACTTTACGAAGAAATTTGATCCAAACAAGGAGGCCGCCGAACCTGAGACGGAGCGGGAGGCTTTGGTTCAGGCTGGGGTGGAGCAATTGAAAGAGGCCATGGCTGCTGGCGAGTCTCCACATGATTATCTCCAAAGGCTTGTGGTACACCGGCAGGAAGAGGTCAAGCGGCAGAGGGCTGAACAGCAGGCCGCCAAAGCTGCGCTTGAGGAGCAGTTGGCCGCAGGGGCGCTTTCCGCAGAGGCTCAGGCTCAGCTTCGTAGGCAGGCAAATATTGATCTGATGAAAAAAGGTGTTGAGCCGCTATCCCCGATCAATGATCTTACGCATGAAGAACAGGCCGCCATTGATGCGGCGCTGAATGCTGTGCAGCCATGAGACAAGCCCGGCTGCCCGTTATGCCTAAAACCCTGTGGCTTTGTTTGTTGGTTGGCGGAGCTATTCTGATTCCATTTTTTCTTTTTGAAGCTCCAATTGAAACCTTTTTTAATACGTTTGCTACGCAGGAGGGCGGAGAACGCTGGTGGGTGGCGGGGATTTTGTTTGCTGCACTTGCGTTGGATATTTATCTTCCAATTCCCAGTAGCTTGGTCAGTACGCTTTGTGGAATTTTTTTGGGTGTTTGGGGAGGTTTTTGGCTCTCATGCACGGCCATGACGGTGAGTGGTGTACTGGGCTACTGGACGGGGCTTGCGTGTGCTAGACGGGCTCGCATGCTGTTAGGTGTGAAGGAAGCTGTCACGTTCGAGCGGTTCTTTCAACGGCATGGTTTGTGGGTGATTGTGGCTTTGCGAACGATTCCTGTTTTGGCGGAAGGTTCCATGTTGTTTTCCGGAATCAGCCGTCTTCCGTTTAGACGAATTCTGCTTCCCTTGATGTTGGGGAACGCAGTAGTTTCGATGGTGTATGCCGTGGTAGGTGCATGGGGAAAGTCAACGGATGCCATGGTGCCAGCTTTCGGTTGTTCTATTCTGGTTTCGGCGGGAATGATGGGGAGTCTGCGGTTTTATCAGAGATGGTTGTCGGAGTCGGCTTCTGTACCGCATTGAGGTTAGCTGTCCCTGAACGTTGAGTGGATGGTTGAGCATTGAACGATTAGGCGTTACTGAAGGGTAACGCCGTTTTGTTTGTTTAGAATGAAGATATAAACACATGTAAGAAGTGTTTGGAAGTTATCTGGGAAGGGAAGAATAAAGGAAGTGGGCTGGGGCTTTTGAGATAAGTGCTGTTCCAGGTTCTTCTTGACTTGCGCAGGCTTCGGGGCAACTTATAAATCAGTGCGTTTCGGATTTACAGGTTAAACTGCTTGCAAGGTATTGTAGGATACGGTTGAATAATTTCACACGAAAATGTAAAGGGTTGCGGAAATACGGCGTATGGAGATTCCGATCGAAGAGAAACACGGTGCCGTATGAATGGAGGTTTGTTATAGTAATTCACCATGAACGATAAGGATGTGTTGCCTGAACCTAAAAGCCTTCAATCGGTGATCGGAGCTCTGCTGTTTGCTTCTGAAGTTCCGCTTTCCGCTGAGGATTTAAGAAAGATTCTCCAAACGGCGGGGAAAGATGCAGAATCGGGATCCCCGGCAGCCACGTTTGCTGCGGTGAGTTTACGGCAGATCAAAAGTTATCTCGCGGATATTGCAGCTACGCTTGGCTACTCCGATTTGGGACTGCGTCTGTGTGAGGAAGATGGACGCTTTTCGTTGCGTACCATCCCGGCTGCAGCACCCTGGCTGCGTGTATTACTGCAGGCACCTGCTCCGCAGCGTCTATCGCGTTCGGGGTTGGAAACACTGGCGATTGTTGCCTATCGGCAGCCAATCAGTCGTGCTGAAATTGAGTCGGTTCGCGGGGTTTCGGTGGATCACACACTCCGGGCTCTATTGGAGTTGAATTTGATTCGCACGGTGGGGCGGAGTGAATTGCCGGGGCGTCCCTTTTTGTATGGTACCACCGCAACGTTTCTTGAACATTTCGGCTTGAAGAATCTCCAGGAGCTTAACGAGGCGCTGGGTGAATAGATCCGACTGCAGGGGCGAGATGGAGGTGGTTCCCGTTCGCCATCTTTATATTCATGTCCCCTTTTGTTCGGGGCGGTGTGGATATTGTGCCTTTGTCTCCGGCTTGCCGGTTCAGAGCCCTGCGATTTATGTGGAAGCGGTTCTGGCAGAGGCTGTACGGTCACGGGCGATGTTGTCAATGCCGCTTGAGACGATCTACTGCGGGGGAGGAACGCCTACGCTTTTGGGTGCAGAGGGCTTCCACCGGCTGGCAGTTTCCGGGGCTTTTCGGTTGGTTCCCGGTGGGGAATGGACTGTTGAAGCGCATCCGGCAACAGTTACGCCAAAACTGTTGGCGGCTTTGGTTCAAGCAGGGGTGACGCGGCTGTCAATAGGGGTACAGAGTTTTGATGAGAAAACACTTCAGCTGTGCAACCGCCGGCATTCGGTACGTCAGGCTTTAGAGGCGATTGCCTGTGCACAACAGTTCTTCTCGGATGTTGGGATTGATCTGATTGCCGGGCTTCCCATGGTGTCATCATCTGTTTGGCGGGATACGGTAGAGCAGGCGGTGGCGTTGGGATTGCAGCATGTGTCTGTGTATGCGCTTTCGATTGACTCGGGGAGTGTTTGGCATAAGCAGGGAATGACGGAGCCAGATTCAGATTGTGTATGTGATGCGGTGGCTTGGGCTGCAGAACGGTTGTTGCAGGCAGGATTCGTTCGATATGAAACATCCAATTATGCACGCCCGGGTTTTACCTGTCGGCATAATCTGAATACATGGCATGGGGGGGATTATCTTGGGCTTGGGCATGGCGCAGCCTCGCGGTTAGGAGCTTTGCGGAGGTCAGGAGATGGCACGGAAGTCTATCTTGAACCTCTTGAAGATGCCTTGGAGCGTACGTTGACGCAGCTGCGACTGAATAGGGGGTTTTCGGTTTCGGCTGTGGTTTCCGATTATCCGGTGTTGGCACCGTATGCACGCTTTTGGCAACGCAAATTGGAAGTTTTTTATCACCAGGGATTGTTGACGGAAAACTTCGCACCGACTACACGCGGTTATGAAGTATTGGATGCAATGCTTCGGGAATTGACCTGCGTGTGTATCTGAATCTGACGTTAGCGGTGATCAAAAGGGCGGACACGGCAGGGCATTTTAAGGGAACAAAAGCCCTGGATAAAACGCACGCCATACCAGAAGTGTGTTCCAATAATGCCCATCCACAAGGGGATGATCCAGCGCCATGCCGGGGCTTCTAAAATTGCATCGGTGAGGGTGGTCAACAAATAAAGTCCACAGATGAAGATATAGGGCACAAATAAAAAGGGTGCCCACAATGCCGCGACGGGTCCTGCCAATACACCAATCACAAAAAGGCTAGGAAGAGAATAGGAAAGTCGTCTGGAATTGAATCCGATACAACGCGCAAAGTAGCCGCGATGCAGGGCGTAACGCCCTACTTGGCGCAAATGCGGTCCGAAGATGGGGCGTCGGTGATGGTACACAACAACGCGCGGGTCATACCATAAGGTGTACCCTTGCTGCTGTAAGTCGGCACAAAGAAGCGTATCTTCCCCTGGCCAGAAGTCTTCGCGGAACCCATGAATCGCATTAAACGCAGCTTTTCGAACGAATAGATTGCAGCTTGGAAAATCTTCTACACGACGTAAAGCGCCCTGAATGAAGTATCGGTAACGGAAATTGCCGGAAACAAGCGGAGACGCAAAGATGAGACCGGAGAGTTGCGCATTCGGCGGATCTTCCGGAGGCGTTAACCCAGGCCCGCCTAGGGCATCGATAGTTGGAGTGGATTCAACGTTTGTAAAGCGTCTGGCTGCTTGGGCAAGCCAGTCTGGCCTTGGATAGGCGTCGTCATCAATAAAAACCAAAATGTCGCCAACAGCCGCGGCAGCTCCGAGGTTGCGTTTTTTCGCTGGGCGGACACTTCCCGTGGCAAGGATACGGAACCGGTAGTTTGTCTCCGGGCGGACAAGCAGCCGGTCGGGCAGGAACAGAACTTCAAAGTTTCGATAGGTTTGCGCTTTCAGGGCGTCAATCAGTTTTCTCAGGACTGGGCTGTCTCCAGGGCAGGCAACAATAATACTGAACAGGGGTCCATGCGATGGATCCGGAAGCGGTGGGAGTGGAGTTAAACTGGCATAATAATGCAGAATGCGTGCCCGGTAGGCGATGGCGAGCGTGTCTAACAGCGTTCGCCAGAAGACTTTCCAGGAGAGACAGCCCCATTTGTTCCCGAAGGTTAGGACGCGAACCGGAGCTTCGGCGATAGGAATATGACTTTCTCGAGCAGCGGCTAGGAACTCTAAATCAAATGCAAAACGTTTTACCAGTACCTTTTC
Organism: uncultured Lentisphaeraceae bacterium; assembly: GCA_937892925.1. Lineage (GTDB taxonomy): Bacteria > Verrucomicrobiota > Kiritimatiellia > RFP12 > DVOR01 > Spyradenecus. The sequence continues at coordinate 3,770 of CALBHX010000032.1, read as the reverse complement.
CGCGAGTATGCGTAATTCATGGGTATGAAAGAGTTTCATGCCGCTTTGTGTATCGTGGATCCCCAACGGAAGCAGGCATTGCGTAAACCCATGATAGAGAGTACTAAAAAATCGTCGATGAAGGGGATATTTCACTTCAGCACAGGCATGACGCTTACTTCCCACAATAATTTTTGCCTGGGTGGTTTCTGCCGTCAGACAAAAGGCTGGGAGCATGGCCGGATCCAAATCCAGATCGCCATCCAGAAGAAGTGTCCAAGTTTTTGTCACGTATTGGAGCCCGGTGAGAATGGCGGCGCCTTTGCCTTGATTTTCGGGCAGAAAAATCGGATGACAAGCCGGATGCGTGGCGGCAAATGAGGCGATGGCTTCCGCCGTATCATCGGTACTGCCGTCATCAACGGGAATCCACTCACACGCAAGCCCGATGCTTTGCGCCCACGATGCGAGGACGTTCAGATTCTGCCAGGTGAGGTCTTTCCCGACACAGTGAAAGGGAAGAATAACAGAAAGGCCGCCGGTTCCGAAGAACCGGCGGATAACAAGGCTGTCTTCTTCTACGGCCGTCATGCCAACTGATTATGGATCCAGATTGGTGAGCGTCGTTCCATCATTCAGGTCAATTCGCCGATAATAACAATTGCGGGGCTGCCCGGCTTTATTCTTGGTGTGGCAGATATTGCCACGGCGCGGACGAACGAAGTAAACGAGGGAATTTTGTTCGCAGTTGACGCGAGCTTCCAGAACCTCAAACGTTTCGCCGGAAGTTTTACCTTTTTCCCAGAGTTCATTCCGTGAGGTGGACCACAGGGTCAGGGTACGCGTTTTGAACGTCAGCTCCATGGCCTGCCGGTTGGTATAGGCGATGAGGATCACTTCATGCGTATCCACGTGTTGGATGGCAACGGGGATCACATGATCTTTTTCTTCTTTGATATTCGCGGCAACTTTAGCAATCTTTGTAAAGTCCAAATTGAGTGTTAAACTTTCTTCGCAGGCGTGTGACATGTTGAACCCTTTGTCGGAGAATGAAGATGACGAGATTTATGGTTTGGCCGGAGCTTTCAATTCTTCGGCGCCTTTGGAGGTATCTTTAGGTTCCGACTTACCGCCGCAAAGCATAACGATGGGTTCCGTGATGTCAAGGGCGGGTTTGACATAGGCTACCGCATTCTTATAAATCACGGCATCCAATCCGCGTTTTTTCGCATAGGCGGTAATATGAGCCTGAATCTCCTGTGTTGTTCGCTTGATTAACCTAGCTTCCAGCTCGGAAAGTTCACGGCTCCGCCCGGCCATTTTCTGTTCAGCGGCTTCACTTTCGCGTTGAAGCTCGGTATATTTTGCCTCGCACTGCTGGCGGAGTTCCTCGACTTTTGCCGGCGCAAGCATAGGGTTTTGAGCTTCTTTGACCTGTTTTTCAAGGTCTGCACGCTTGGCATTTAGTGTTTCACGAAGGGTGTCGCGTTCCTTTGAAAACTCTGCTAAGGTGTCTTCTAACAGTTTTTTGTCATTGGGTGTATTGGGATGCCGCGCCAGAACGGCTTCCATATCTACAATAGCCATCCCTTGTGCGAAGGTCGCGGCAGCGATGAATAAACTCAGGGCAAACAGAGCCGATTTCATAGGGTTCCTTTCTTAACTCAGTCTACGATACCGAGAGAGAAGGTAAAGACTTCCTCCTCGGTGTCATCGTCGTTGGTGACAGGCTTGGCTACATCCAAACGAATCGGGAATTTGGCCAAATCCAAACGCAGCCCGCATCCGACAGACCATAACAGGTCGCCGCCGAGGTCGCAGAAGTCTTCGCCCACCGCTCCCACATCGGTAAAGACCGCAAAGCGCAGGATGGAGGTCAGTGGAATGGAATATTCCAGAGAGGCACACCAAAGAGTCTGCCCGCCAATAGCCACGTGGTCGCCACGTTTACCCGTGTGTTGGTAAGCCTTGGGGCCGCCATCGCGGAATTCAAACCCACGAAGCGTTCGAGCGCCGCCAATAAAATAGCGATCAAACATCGGCACACTGCCACTATAGTCTTCCACTGTATCAAACCGGAGCCGCGTTTGAATGACGTGCTCCAGCCAGGGGCTGAAATAGTGATTGAAGGTAAAGCCGAAACCATAATCTTTGGCATCTCCGCCGATGCCGACTTCCGCATAGGCTAGGCTGTTCCAGCCGGCAGTTGGGAAGAATGGGCGGTTACGATGTTCTTCGCTCCAGAATGCGCGCAACTTACTGTTGATGCCATCGGCTTGATTGGTGAAGCTGAACGCGTCTCCTGCTGGAGTGTACCAGACACCGGCATCAACGTCGTGATAGTCCACTTTTTCCAAGGTATAGCGAACACCCAGACGATCGAGCTGCAAATCACCAAAGGGTGTGGCCAGCGGAACGGGTTTCCAGGATAGCGTAAAGGCCGCCCCTGTGCGAATTTCATCATAGTGATCAAACCACCGCAGGCGACGATAGCCGTTGACTGTGAATGCGAGCGGCATGTCAAACAGCCACGGCTGCGTCCAACTCAAATCGATAGTCTGGCGGCGGTTGCCGATTTCCGCCCGGGCACTGGCGCGCTGTCCGCCACCGCGAAATCCGTTGGAGGGGTTGAATATGTCAAAGTTGGGCTGTGTGACGCCGGCTTGGACGAATATGTTATCCACCGTACTGATACCTATGCCGAACGAGGTTTCCATGGTGGGTTTTTCACGCACACTGAACACCAGATCGCGTTCTCCCGGAGTGGCCGTCTTCACCGTGTAGGCCGTTACCCCGCTTTCGTCCTGAAAATAGTTCAAGTTTCGGATGCGGGCTTCTGAACGCTTGACCAGACGCTGATCGTAAAACTCTCCGGGCTGAATGGCCAGTTCTCGGCGGATAACTTTGTCTTGTGTAATGGCATTCCCGCGGATCTCGATGTTTCGTACACGCACTTGTTCGCCTTCGGTTATGCGATAAGTCAGATCAATCACCGGCTCAGTTTCGCGAGCGACCATCGTGGTTTGGGCGTAGGTGTCAACATATCCGCGTGAGCCGTAATAGAGCTCCACCGCCTCACGTACGGCATGAAGCGCGGCGGCTGTGGCACGACTAGAACCCTGGCGGTTAAGCGCTTCCTTTGCCGCGGCCTCTAAGGCGGCGTTTGGATAAACGGTCGCACCGTTAACGGTGATATTACCAATCGTATAGCGCGGACCTTCCGTGATCTTAAAAACGGCATCCACTTTTCCATCTGCCGGATCTTTTCCCACAGGGCGCAGCTCTACATCGGCAATCTCGGCATCCAAATAGCCGGCATCGGTGTAGAGGTTCAGTACGGCCGCTCGGGCATCGTCTAGTTTGTCGTCCGAAATCGGCAAATCGGTGAACCACCGCAGAGGGTTCCACAGGGGGCGCCACCCAAAAGCGCCTGCCAGCGTATCATGGTCAAAGACGGTGTTTCCTTCAAAACGATAGTGTTGAATACGCCGCTCGGTGCCGGGCTGCACGATAAAGGTTAGGAAAGCATATCCCGGGGCTTCGGCATCCCGCATGCTCGGAATAACCTTTGCGTCAACAAACCCTTCTTTGACTAATTTATCACGAAGCCGTCCGGCGGCGGCGGCGGCGATGGCTTCATCCACACGTTCCAACCGCGTGAGTTTGACGGCATCCTCCGCTTTGCCCATTCGAATGGCGCCGTTTAATCCTTCAATAGCTGGATCAGCGGCGAGCTGCGGGCGGCGGCGAACGGTGTAGATAACGACCCAGTTACCCTGTTCATCCTGCCC
>CALBHX010000031.1 GCA_937892925.1 uncultured Lentisphaeraceae bacterium | reverse complement strand
TCTTTCTGGCGATCAGACGCAATTTGCGCTCTCCGAGCTTATAAGCCCGACATTGAATGATAACGACGAACCATGGTCGCCGTACTTCTATGAAGATACAACTTGGACGACGGGTACGGTTGGCGTGCCGGAGGTGCCGGAGCCGACGGCGTTGGCGTTGCTGGCGCTGGGCGTGGCGGGGCTGGCATTGAAGCGCCGCGCAGCCTAATGGAGTTTGTCCTTTTCGGATGACGGAACGCAGGGAGCGTCTTGACGCTCCCTGCTTCGTTTTCTGCAGGGTGTGCCCCTGTCAGGGTGTGCGTGTGTCATATCTCGGGAGGAGCTTCGGCAGACTGCCAGTCTGCTTTTTGCGTCTGTCTAAGTTAAAAAACTTCACTTAGCGTGGGGGATTTGCCCCTCTAATTTAAATTTTTTCCGAAAATTTAAATTAGAGAGCAGTGAAGAAGATATAATAATGAACAGCTGGAAAGTTGTCGATTGTTAAAACGAAGAGGAAAAGCGATGGAAAATCAGGAACGCGCGGGGCGGTTTGTTCGCCAACCGGAGGGGTATGTGGCTTTTGTCCCGGCGCCTCTTCCTCCTCATCCGGAACTGAAAATGGATGCGGCCATGCTGATGGCTTTGTCTTCGGCAGATCGGGCATTGGGGCGACTGGACGGGATTACCCGAACTTTGCCGAATCCGGATCTTTTTGTGGATATGTATGTGAAGAAGGAGTCTTTGTTGAGCTCCCAGATTGAGGGGACGCAGGCTTCTTTTGCGGAGATCATTACGGGGGGCACGGGAGGCTTGACGGAAGATCAACGGGAGGTTTCAAATTATGTTGCTGCGTTGAATTACGGGCTTCAGCGGGTTCATGAGTTGCCGTTGAGCTTACGCTTGCTGCGGGAAATTCATGCGAGATTGTTAGCCGTTGGGCGCGGTGCAGATCGGAATCCCGGGGAGTTTCGGCGTTCTCAAAATTGGATTGGGTCGGCGCATTGTTCGCTTCAAACGGCGGCTTTTGTTCCGCCTTCGGTGCCGGATATGGAAAAGGCTCTGGGTGATCTTGAATCGTTCTTCTATGCGGAAGAGGTTATTCCGCCGCTTATCAAGATTGCTTTAATTCATGCACAGTTTGAAAGTATTCACCCTTTTTTGGATGGGAATGGCCGAGTGGGGCGTCTTTTAATTACGTTTTGGTTGGTGCATCAGCAGATTTTGTCCAAGCCGTTGTTGTATCTGAGCCTTTATTTTAAACGCTATCGAACGGAATATTATGATTTGCTCATGGCTGTGAGGAAGGAAGGGAAGTGGGAAGAATGGGTGATGTTCTTCCTGAAAGGAGTTACACGGGTTTCTCAGGATGCCTGTGTGTCAGCTCAGAAGATTTTGCGGTTGCGTCAGGAAACCCAGGAGAGGCTTGTCGGGATCAATCATCATAATATGATTGATTTTCTCTTTTCAAACCCCATTTTCACACGGGCAACAGCGGCCAAAGCGTTGCAGGTTTCTTCTTCAACCGGAGGGGGGCTAATTCGGCGTTTGTTGGAGCTTGGAGTGTTGGAACCGTGTGCAGATGAAGGGCGTGTTCGGAATGTACGCTTTCGGTTCTCGGCATATCTTTCAATTCTGGAGGCAGAATCTCTGGAGGAGTGAGCGGTTATGGCGCAGAGGACCGTTACTGATGGGTTTTCCCATTGGCCGTGTCGCTAGGTTGAATATTCTGAGTCTGTTCGGGTTCGCGGCTCGGCAGGCACGCCTTCTGGTTCGTGCCATTTTTCACCGTCTTTCATCGTCTGTCTAAGTTAAAAAACTTCACTTAGCGTGGGGGATTTGCCCCTCTAATTTAAATTTTTGGCGAAAATTTAAATTAGAGGGGCGCAGAGAGGGCGTAAGTGAAGTTTTTTAACTTATGTGGCGGCCTGTTTGAACGCATGGGGTTTGGTGCGGTGTGTGCTGGGCTGCGGCGGAAGGTCGGGGGAAGAAGGCGGAGCATCCGGATGTGGTGCGTGCGGAGGGGACGTGCGCGGCATGGGGGTGTGCGTTTGTGGGGCAGGGTGTTAGGCGGGTGTGTGCCGGGCTTGGGGTGGGGTGGTTGACGGCGGCCTGCGCCGTGCGGGGCGTGGAATGTCTGTGGGTTTGGGGGCGCGGCACGGGGCGGCTGTGCTATACTATGGAGTATTTGTTGCAAGGATTGCAAAGGCAAGGATGGTTTGTCAGCATGGATAAGAAAGAAGCTCCGAAGAGTTCGTTGGATGCGTTGGTTTCGCTGTGCAAGCGGCGCGGGTTTATTTTTCAGAGCTCGGAGGTCTATGGTGGGTTTGCCGGTTTTTGGGATTATGGGCCGCTGGGTTGTGAGCTGAAGCGTAATATCAAGGAGAGCTGGTGGCGCTTTACGGTGCGCAGCCGGGAGGATGTGGAGGGGCTGGATGCTTCGATTATCATGCATCCGGCTATTTGGAAGGCGTCGGGGCACTTGGATACGTTTTCCGATCCGATGAGCATGTGTAAGGGGAACTGCCGCAAATTGATGCGTGCGGACCAAATCTGGGATATCTTTGAGGAGTCGGCGATTAAGGCGGCGCTGGAGCCGCTGGTGGGGGATGCGGGCAAGATTGCTTCGTGGTGCAAGGGGAAGGGTAAGGCGGTGGCGCCGGGGCTTTACACGGTGCAGCATCCGGAGCATCTGGAGGCTATTTTTGAGACACTGAAGGGCGTTGCGGATGTGAAAGCGCTCTTTATTCTGCTGGCAACGCCGGCGGGAGAGCCGGAGGTGCTGCCGTGCCCGAATTGCGGCGGGGTGATGACGGAGCCGCGCCCGTTTAACCTGATGTTTAAGACGGTGGTCGGCCCGGTGGATGATCCGTCTAATGTGGCGTATCTCCGCCCGGAGACGGCGCAGGCGATCTTTGCCGAGTTTCCCAATGTGATGGTTTCGAGCCGGCAGATGCCGCCTTTTGGCATCGGGCAGATCGGCAAGAGTTTCCGCAACGAGGTAACGCCGCGCAACTATATTTTCCGCTCGCGCGAGTTTGAGCAGATGGAGCTGGAGTTTTTCATCAAGCCTGATGAGGCGGTGGAGCTGCTGTGCGGCCATGTGGCCGCGTTGACGCCGGAGACGGATCTTTCCGAGCCGCAGGCCGATTGGGGCTGGGAGTGCTGGCACAAGTATTGGGTGGAGCAGCGCAAGCTTTGGTTGGTGCGTAACGGATTGCCGAAGGAATCCTTCGTGGAATATTGGCAGAAACCGGATGAGCTGGCGCACTATGCCCGTGCGTGCGTGGATATTGAGTATCGTTTCCCCTTCGGCGTTCAGGAGCTGGAGGGCATTGCCGCGCGGTCGGACTTTGATCTTTCCCGCCATCAGGAGCACTCCGGTAAGAGCATGGAGGTTTTTGATGAGCCGCTTAAATTGGCTGTCAAGAAGCTCTCCGAAGAGGAAAAGGCGGCTTTCCGCGCCAAAACCGTGGCTGATTGGGAAGCGCGCGGCAAAACGGCTGAAGCGGCCAACGTCTTCCTGGACCGTCTCTTTGAGGGCAAGTATATCCCGCATGTGATCGAGCCTTCTTCGGGGGTGGATCGTATGGCGCTGGCGATGCTTTGCAACGCTTATGAAGAGCAAAAGCTCACAGATGATAAGGGCAAGGAAGACGTTCGCACGGTGCTGCACCTGGCGCCTGCTATCGCGCCTGTTAAAGTGGCTGTTTTCCCCCTTGTCAAAAACCGCCCCGAATTGTATGCGTTGGCGCGGACGATCTTTAAGAAGCTTCAGCGGCGCTACAATTGCTTTTGGGATGAATCCGGCGCGATTGGCCGCCGGTATCGCCGGCAGGATGAAATCGGTACGCCCTTCTGCGTGACGGTGGACTTTGACACGTTGGAGAAGGATGGCACCGTTACCTTGCGCGACCGCGACACCATGCAGCAGGAGCGGATTTCCGTAGAGGCGCTCATGGATAAACTCGATGCGCTGATTCTGCAATAAGGGCAGCTTTCGGGCATAGCGAAAAAGACATGCAGGGCGCGGGCGGAGGAATCCTCTGCGCCCTGAATGCGCCGTTTTAGGGGGCCTTCGCGCGGGTGTGCCTCCTTTCCTGTGATGGCTCTGCGTGGGGGTGTCTGGCTGGTGCCACTGCTGACGCTGCGCAGGAAAACCGGGATGCGGTGCGGGCGGGGTACAGCGTTCCTTTCCTGCGCCTTTTTCTCTCGTACGGCCGGAAGGTTAAGGCGCGTTTGAGCTGAAGCGGAAGGGTGGTATGATTCCGGACGGCCTGTTTTTTGAAATCGGTCTCTGAGCGCCGCTCGGGCAGGGGGCGTGTGGAGGTGAAGCCAGGGGGTGTTTTCTGCACCCGCGAAAAGGTCTGCCAGGCAGGGCGGCCGCTTCCCCCCGGGGGGTGTACAGCGGGCATGGCAGCACTTTTTACTTCCAATATTGGCGTGTTTCCTCTATACTATTATCAACGTGAGAGGTTCATAGATGACTCGAGATGTTTCCAGACGCGGCTTTACAATGATTGAGCTGCTGGTGGTGATCGTGATTGTCGGGATTCTGGCGGTGGCGCTGGCTCCGGCGGTCAATCGTTTCCGTTCGGCAGGCGAAGACACCGTCAGCCGGAACAATTTGATGCGCTTGGGGCGCGCGGCTATTGCTTACCGCAGTGATCATGACAATTGTTATCCTGCGGCGGGCGGTTATTTTTCTTCCTTTTCATGGACCGATGGCACGCGGCGTGAAAAACGCTATGGGCGCGCCCGCGGCTGGGTTTATTTTGAGCACAACTGCCCGCGCTCGAAGGGTGATGAGGCGGCGGCCGACAAAATCGGCGATGGCAATCACGACGGTTGGGGGCTTGGCGGCATGAAGAGAAATGCCGATGAGTCGGATTCCTCGTCCGATACATATGTGAATGAAGAAGGGTGCTGCATCTGTTTTGACTCCAAGACCGATGGCGGCGGTATCAGCGCCAAGCCGGCCGGTTGGCAGGCTAAGGCTTCCGACACCTGGTCGCAGGCGCAGGTGGCCATTATGAACGGGGCGCTTTACGAATACCTCGGGAAGGATCTGCGTACGTACACCAACCCCACCTTTGAAAAGCTGGCCGTGCAGAAGCTTAAAGTTTCGCGCAGTGATATCTGCCGCGCATATGCCATGAACATTGTAACCGGAGCCGACAAGGAGCTGTATGAGACTCGCCGAAGCGGGTATAACGGCGGCGGCCCGACGAAGGGAGGCTATGGCATCCGCTATGGCCAGCAGAAGCTGCGCCCCTATGTGGATACCTCTTCCCGCGCAGAGGCGATGCCGGCGCGCTTGGTGCTCTTTGTGGAGCTGGATCTGGAGAACTCCGGGCTGCGCACGGCCAACTCGCTGGAGGGCGATCAGGTGTGGGACTGGGACGCCGGCGATGAGAGCATGGGCTTTAACCACGAGAACAACGGCGCGATGTATGCGCACGTCTGTTTCGCCGATGGCCACGTGGAGGCCATTCGCGACCCCTCGCAGAATATTGACAAGCCTGATGAAGACAAAAGGCTGAAACTCTCGAAGTGGTATGGTTCCGGCGGCGTGAATGCCAATGGGCAGAAATTGGATTGAGTATGAGCGGACGATTGAAACTCTGGGCGCTTCCGGCATTGGTGGCGGGTCTCTTTTGGGGATCCGCCGCTCTGGCGCAAGGCACGGCGCAATCGGCAGATGTGGCCTATGCACTGACGTTGATCGATGCCGGAGATGCCGGCACCAATGACTCCCGCACCGGCGGCCCCGTTACGGCGGCCACCAAAAATGTGCGCATTAAGGTAACCGTCTCTATTCCCCGAACGGAGGGTTCGTCCCGGTATGGCGGCGTGCCGATCAAGGCCAATCCTGTGCGCTTGATGTACCGCCGTCATAAAGGGCCGGGAACCGCGTTTGACGGCTCCGTGGCGCTTACGCGCGATGCGCCTTACAGCGCGGCCGGAACAGCACTGAAGTCGGCCTTTTATCCCATGCCGCAGGCGGGAGCCGATGGGCTTTCGGTGTTGGATCCCACGCAGCTCAATTATACGGCTGTTGTTTCCGGTGCCGCTGCGAATGTGGCCGGCACGGATTATACCTCTTATGTTGGGTTTGGCATGGCGCATGACCCGGCGCGCTGGGAGAGCACCTTCCTCAGCACGGCGGCATACGATATCACCGACCCCGCGGCGCTGGCTGCGACCAACCCGATGATTGCTTCGCTGCTCGCCGGAGAGGCCACGTATGAATGGTATGCTGCGTCGCGTTACGGCTTGGGCTCCTTTGCCCGTATTTCCGACATCGAGGATTTGGGGCGTTGGCAGACGTTCACGGATGTGCGCCTGTGGGAGCCGCTGGCCACAGAAGCCTCCAACAACGATGCGGCGCTGGTGCGCGGCGCCAATGCGGCCATTCCGCTGGAAGTGGCGACCACGCTGGGCACCGTTTTTGAGTGGCGCCTGCGCGCCATGCCCGAACGGGCGGCGGAAGATGCCGCCTGGCATGTCTATCGCGGCACGATCGGTTCGAACTATATGGGGCAGGCAGGTGTGCAGCTGCTGAACCTGACCGGCGGAGACGGCACCACATATGCCGATTATGCGCGTGTGGAGTCGCCTGTTTTCCCCGATGGGGTGGCCTCGGTTTCATTTGAGGCACTGACTTCCAGCATGGAAGATGATTCCGTTCAACAGCTGCTTGTGCAGGTGAAAAAGGGCTCTGCATGGGAAAATGTGAAGACGGTGGATTTGCAGGGCGATTTTCGTTCCTATGAGGTGACGGTTTCCGGGGCGGAGGGGGGCTCCACGCAGATTCGTTTGGTGCGCACAACCCAGCTTTCCACCGTTTCGGCGGCCAACATGTCCACGGTGGTTATCCGCAACCTGGTGGTGCGCTCGGCCGCGCCGCAGGCTGCGTTCGGCAAGCCGATCTTCAATCCGGTTTACCCGGCTTACAGCACCACGGATGAGACAGGTGCTTCGGTGCAGACGCCGATCACAATTTCCTTCGCCGCGCAGGGCGGGAACGTCGCCGCGCCAGGCACAGATGTGCCGCGCGGATATGATGCTGAGCTTCTGCTTCGCCGCCGTGCGGAGGGCGACACCACACGGGTGTGGCGGAAGGTGCCGGTGACGGTGAACGGTTTCTCCGAAACCAGCGGCAACGCTACGCTGGCCGCATCGCTCGCGCCTGAAACACTGATCACCAGCACCGACGGCTCGGTGAATGTGGAAGAAAATGCTTTCTTCATGAGCCCGGAAGGTATGGTAACGGGGGTTTTGCCGGGGGTTTATGATTTGGCGCTGGATTATCGAATCCTTGGGTCGTTTAAGGCCGGGCGCTCGTTGATTGATGAACGCGAAGCGGTGGAGGGGCGCGCCACAACGTATGATGTGGAGGTGATGGGCGATGCGGGCGTGCCGGTGGTTCAGCCCAAGCCGTATCTGCTGAATTACCGTGAACAGACGGTTCATCAGGAGCAGGTTTTTCTTCGGGTGATGTATCGCACGGGCACCACGGACAGCTCCGCGCCGTATGCGCTGAAGACGCTGGATATTCCATTGCTGCCTTCGCCGTCGAAGGCCGATTTGTGGCGCGTGGATGTATCGCGGGTGCTCCGCCTGGAAGACAGTTCGGCGGTGTATGCTTGGGGGTACGACCCCACGGCAACGGATCCGGATGCCGAGCTGATCACGCAGACAGGTTACTTGGCTTTCACCGTTGGGGCAGAGCTGTCGGATGGTTCGGTGACATGGTTTGGGCAGAAGGCTGTAGCCGCTCCGGGCGTCATGCCGGCCACGACGTCGGCTGTGCCGGCGGTCTCTGAAACCCTGGCGGAGGCCGCTTCTGAGGCGGATGCGGTGCCATTGGTGGTTTCGCTTTCAGATTTGCCGAATTCGCATTTGATGGTGGAGCTGGCGATGCCGGCCACGCTGGGGGCTGGGTTGGAGGCCACCGCGCGGCTGTGCGGCTCGTATTGGCAGGACTTCAATACATGGTATGCTCCGTCTGATAACTTTACGGAGACAGACTTCCGTGAGGATGTGTCCACGCGTACGGCAGACTTCAATTGCACGGTTACCACGGACGAGGGCGGATCGGCTGTAACGGCGGGCTGGATTCCTGATGAGGGGCCGTTGGCGCAGACAACGTCTTTCACCGAAACCTTTGAGGTTGGGCGCGCTCAGAACCGCGGGCTTTCCTTCTACATGAAGGATTTGGCTTCTATCGCCTCTTACAACTTTGCCGTGTGGGGTGCGGCCAGCCAGGCGGCGCTTCCGAAGTATCTGCGCGAAGACGGGGATGAATACAACTACTACTCCAAGTATTTGGAGTTTGGCGATGCGGCGGAAGTGGTGTTGAACCGGACGTATTCGTTGGGCGCGGGGGGGCGCTATTCACCGGACGCGCAAATTCGCCTCAGAGGTACAGGCAACGGGATTTCCCCGCGCGAGGATGCCAATCGGGAGGTGGTGCTCAATGGTGTGGGCACGGTCAGTTTCCGGTTGGGGCTTTCAATCCCGTATGATATCGATCACCGAGTGCAGCTGCTCTCGTCGTCGGATGATTTGTGGGCGCTGAATGGGTTCGGCTTGGCGGCGGGTGTGCAGTTTAACCGCCCGGCAGAGACGTGTGCGGCTTCGGGTTATTCGGTGTCGTACTTTCTGGAAGACTCGCGGAGTACAAAGAAGTTTGAGCTGCGCGTTACGCAGATTGTCAGCTTTAACGACACGGACGAGCGGGAACGCCCGGAAAACTCGGTGGTGACGGAGTTGTATCAGTGGAACGGCGCAAACGCTGTCCGCCTGCCGATAACGGATATGTCGGGGAATGCGATTCAGGCGCAGTATGTTGCGTTGGGCAACAGCATGGCCGGCAATGCCTACGGCCTGTGGGTGATGCCGGATGGCCGCCTGGCTGTGGGCACGGCCAGCACGGCGACGCCGACGTCGCTGAATATTCAATATCGCTCCAAGGATGTAGTGGCTTCGACATCGCAGGGTTATATTTTGTCGTTGGGTTCGGCGGAGTGCCGCCCAATCTTCCGTCAGGCACTGCGCGCCACAGGTGCTTCACAGAACTTTACCGGGGCGGCGTTGTCGGCGATTACACCGGCGGAGGTGTCGATTTCAGAGCCTGCGCCGCCGGTCTGGGCGGGCAGCGGCCTGTCGTGGACACTGGCTTCCGATTCTTCCAGCTCGGCGCGCATTCAGGTTACGCGGCGGACGCCGAGTGCGGAGCTTGCCGGCAAGGTGCGCTTGCGTGCAAAACGCTCGGATGGCGGCAAGGAAACCTCTCCGAGAACGGTTTCCACGGATAAGACGGGCTCGACCTTTACGGTTACCATGGGGGCGCCGAATGCTACGTTGATCATTGCTCCGGCGGATAAGGAATGCAACGTTTTTATTGACAACATTACCGTGTCGTCCTGGTGCGGCAATGATAATAACCGCAATGGGAACAGCATGGTGCCGCTGTATACAAACGGCGGCTTCGTGGAGAGCAACGGGTTCGCCGGTGTGGGCGTTTGGATTCGCCCGGAAGACGATGATCAGCTGAATGTGGCGGCGGCGGATTATAATGGGCGGCAGTGCGTCCTGCTGCAGCGGTCGCGCCAGAATACGTCTACCGGCCTTTCCGGGGAGACGACCACGAGCGATATCAAGAATACCGGTTCATCGCTGGCGCTTTACATGCCTTATTCGGAGGAAGGGTTCGGCACGGTCAGTTTCCGTTACCGGATTCCTTCGGAGGATGAATACGGCAATGCAGGGGAATTGCCTTCGGTGTATGTGATGCTGCAATACCTGGCAGACCCATCTTATTACAACAACTTCCTGGGCAATGATGTGCCGTCTGGTTGGCGGAATGTCTCGGCGCCGCTGGAGCTGCGCAACTCTGCCGGAGTGTGGACGACGGCCAGTATCACACCGAAGCTGGACGGTGCGGAGCTGGTGGGCACTAAGGGCACGCTGCGGCTGGTGATGGTGACGGATAATCTTGCGGAAGAAGATGATCCTTACGTTTATATTGACGATTTGAAGGTTACGAACAATGCCTCGGGAACGCTGGCTTCCTGGTCGGCGCGGAACGTCAAGCTCACCGATACGCCGGTGTCGGCGTTGTATTGGAAAGACCGTGCGGCCACGGATGTGGTGCCGGAAGAGGAAACGTTCGCCGAGAAGAGCTCACTAACGCGTGCGCTTCAGTTCAATAATGTAACCTCCGGGACGGACACCGATGGCACGTATGACACGTGTGTGGTGGATTCGCCGTTGTTGGAGAATGGCGTTGGGCGGGTTACCTTTGCGGCGCGGCTGACGGAGCCGCAGAGCTCCCCGATGCGCATTTACATTCTGGCGACGACGATGGCTGGGGAAGCCGACCAAGCGGTGTTCAAGCCGGTGACGTATGTTGAGGTGCCGAATACGGTCTATTCTGTTTTTGACGTGGATTTGTCGAAATACACCACGTATTACACCAAGCCGAATGCCGATGGGACGCCAGGCGACAGCAACACCACCGATCCGTTTACCTGCTCTACCATTCGGCGTATCCGGCTGCGTGCGTATTTGGAAGGCGATGGGGTGGACAATGATGGGTTTGGCTCTGCTGCGGAGAACCGGACGCCGCCTCATGGCCGTGTGTTGATGGATTGTCTTTCCGTTGCGGATCCGATTCGCCCCTCGCTGCGGGTGGAATCGGTGGCGTTTTCCAATGTGGCGGGGAGTGATGCGGCTTCTGAGTTTGACCGGAATGCGCCGCTTTCTCAGCCGGTGGCGAATGCGCCGCTGCTGCGCACGATGGTGGAGTTGGGGCATGCTCAGCTGTTGAAAGATGACTCCATTCGTGTGTTTATTACGCTTAACCCGCAGGACATCACACAGGCCGCTTCGCTGGTGAAGACGTATCGCTCGGATTATACGTACACCGATGTGCTGGGGAACACGTTGTCTGCTTCTGCCACGCGCCCTATTCATGCGTGGGATGCTGCGCAGACGGATAAGTGGCCGGTTTCGGCATGGTTCGATTTGGATGCGGCCTTGCAGAAGGTTGACCCGGCGAATTCCGGCACCCTTTCGTTGGATGAACTGCGTGCACTCGGCTTGGCCAATACGGTGGAGCTGCACCGCGGTGCGGGGTATGCCTTCTTCGGGGATCTTACGAAGCTGGGGCTCAACGCGCTTCCGGCCAATTCGCTGGTGCAGTATACGGCGTGGGCTGTCTACCAGAGTGCAGAGAGCGACCAGTGGTATGCAACGCAAATTGAACCCACGGACTACACGGACTTCCCGTGGTATTTCCCGCGCGGCTTGAATGCGGAGATTCAGGCACGTGCCGGGCAGGGTGCAAACTTCTTCTCGCCGTATTATTGGGTTTACTCCTGCATCCCCGGTGAAGTCTTCCTGAATGAAATCGATTTGCGCGACAACGGGGCGGCTGGAACGAAGATGCAGAGTTTCGTGGAGCTCTGCGCACCGGCCGGGCTGGATCTCGGCGGATGGCAGGTGCGCGCAACCTCGCGGAACTCGTTTGAGTTCTCGGATGGCAATATGTTCATTGTGCCCGACGGCACCACACTGTTGCAGCCGGACGTGGGGGCTGTGCCGGCCATGCGTAAAGGGGACACGGCGTCTAACCGCTCCTTCTACACGGCGTTTTCTAACGACAGTGAGGTCTTCTATCGCGCGGGCGGTGCGGCGGATGGCGAAAAAATTAAAGATTTGACCGCTGTGGCGAGTACGACAAACGGCGGTGTGGCCGTGCGCGACTTCGAGTATGAGAACCTGGGCGGCGGTGCGGCCGTCAGCCTCCTGCTGCTTCGCCCAACCGGCGGAGCAGAGCATATCGTGGTCTTCTCCATGGCCAATGAAGGCGCCATTGAAGCGGATGAGACAAACACTTACCAAAAGGCCATTGATTCGCTGTATGACCGCTATCGTACGGCGTATGCGTCCAATGGGTTTGTCTCCGAGTGGTATCAAACCTTCTTGGACGGCGGGTGGGATGTTTACGGGCTCTCGCACGCCGATGCGTTTGGGGCGATTGCTCTCAAGGAAAAGAATCTAACGCAGGTACAGGCACATGGACGCCGTTTGACAAAGGCCAACTATTTCCCGACGGCCGGAACGAGTGCAGATAATCGCTTTAAGCAGAATGCCGCAACGTTTGCCGCCGCACAGGATTATGCCCGGAGCGCCTATGCCAACTCGCTGGCCACGGTGGATATGGGCGGTATGTGGGTAACCCGGAAGAATGCGCTCGATACCAATGAAGCCAATGGCCCCTTGGACTTGACAGCGCTTTGTTTCGGCACATGGCCTGCCGGCTGGAATCCAACCGAGACGCCGCGCTTGAACGAGCCTGTTCCAACGACGCCTCCTGCGGGGGCTGCCGCTCCGTATACGCAGGTAACGCCGCGCCAGATCAATCCGGATCAGTATCTGGTGAAATATCGTGAACTTTCGCAGAGCACGGTGGTCTCCACGCTTCTGGGCAACGGATTGGGCTATCACACGCTTGAACTGTACGCGGCGGATGGGGCAACCGTTTCCGAAACGCGTCGGGGCGGGCGCAATACGCCGATCACATGGGCGTTGGAGCTTAGTGTGCCAAAGGTTACGCTGACGTATTCGGCATTGGCGTTTCAGCGTGTTTCTGCTGTAGAATTGCGTTTGATTGACGCCAAGACGGGAGACCCGGAGACGGCGGCGGCAAAGATTGCCGCACAGATTCCGGGCGCCGTTGTGGCTTCCGGACCGGATGCCGAAGGGTGGGTCACCCTGACAGTTCCGGCGGCGGCAAAAGTGTTCGCCATTGAAATTGTGCTCAAAAAGCCTGGCGCCGCTTCGGATGAAGACCGTTACAATGTGGAAGCCCGTGGCACGTTTGCCGCGAATCCGGATGCGACGGCTAAGGACGTCATTACCAAGGTTTCCCCCTTCTGCGGCGGATCTCTGAGCGGTTCTGGCCGTTATCAGCCGTGGTGGGGCAGCGGCTTCGGCTTTGCGGTGGATTATGATGCCGCTGCGGCAGACGGTGCGGAGCTGACCTCCTTCATCGTTACCTATCCTTCGCCTTTGGGCTTGAAGGAAGCGGGAGATACTTGGTTGGGCTTGCAGGCGCCATGGGCTGGATTGACGCTTACGTATACGCCCACAGATGCCGATGGCACGCCGCTGGCTCCCGTAACCGCATCGCTTTCCGGTTTGGAATACGAGGCCGCGATTGAGCAGCTCAATACCGTCTTCGGCCCGCGCGGCCGGACGCGTTATGTCGAGCTCAAAACGCTGGCCGAAGGGCATGCCGAAGCAACGTCTGCCGTTGGAATTTTGAGTGATACGTATGCTGCGGCCGTGGGGTATAATCCGGACGATACGGCCACCTTTGTCAAGAAAGAGCCGGCGATTCCTTTCTGTGTATGGGGTGTTTACACCACCACCATTCAGGCCGACAGCGGCAATCAGACGGTTTCCTTTGTGATGCCGCAGGCTGCCCCTGGCGAAAAGGCCGGCATCTTTGAGCAGCCCGCATGGTATCAGCCGCTGGCCGACTTGAATGCTGGCCGCCCGGCAGAGAATACGGCGCCTTACTTCTATCTTTACAGTACGCCCCCGCAGGCCGCTTGGCTGAATGAATTGAATCTTTCTGCGGGTGCGTCCGGTTCCGCGCCGTATGCCGAAGTGGTGATGCCGGTTTTGCGCGCAGGAATCCTTAACGCCACCCCGAATGTTCCGCAGACGACGAACCACGGCTGGAGCGTCCGCCGGTATACGCAGGCGGGTGCTCAGGCCGCGGAAGTTTCGCTTCTGGGCGTGACGCCAGTGGCTTCCAACTCGTCTTCCTACACCTATAACACCATTGAAGCCTTTGCCTCGGTGGCGGCGGCGGAGACGTCGGCCTATGTGCTGATTCGCCCGTGCGGCGCGGCTGAAGGCGGCGTGTGGGCAGGCGTGGATGCTTCGGGCGGCACGGCTGTTCCGCCGGTGGCGGGGACGTGGCTGGCGGATGTGGTCAACACGTTCGTTGTGGCCGGTAAGACGGACGCATCGGGTGTGAATGGTTCGGTGCAGCTGGTTGGGCGCACCATCTATGACGATGATGGGTTCCGCCGGATTTCTTCCGCAGTGGCAGACCGCACCGAGTGGTCGTTTGCCGCCGAAACGAAGAACGGCGCTAATGAGGGAATCTCCCCGGACACGAAGCCGGAATGGAATCAGGTTACCGTAACGTCTGCGCTGCGCAACTCCGTTTATGGCGGCGTGTTGTGCGGGTATCAGAAACTCCCGGGCTACTTTGATGCCGATGCGGTTTCCGGTGTGGCCAGCACAGAGGGCGCTGTAACGTTGACGTTGGGCGGGGCGGACTGGGTATATGCGCCTGAAACTGGAAAAACCGTGGCGCTTTCCTTCCGCCCGCGCTCCACGTATCGGTTTGAGATGCTGGAGCTTCCGCCAGAGCTCATAGGGCACGTGATGCTCATTGGGGCAAACCGTCTGCTGACGGCCGAGGATGTGGCCGCTGAAGTAACTCGGCTGAAGGCGGCGCAGGCAACGAATCCTTCTGCGCCTGTGCAGGATTGGCTCCGGATGGGCACGGCCGACCGCAATGGGGTTTATCGTGCCACGGTGGAATATTCTTCTTATGTGGATGAAAACGGGCTGACGCAAGTGGAGCCCTCGGGCGTAATCCGCTTTAATGCCGATTATATTGCCTCCGATCCTTCCGACTCCGAGGTGGTAACCTTTGGTGAGCAGGATGGTTTCGTGATCACGCTGGTGTTTGTGGACGAACCGGCTTCTGCCCAGAATAGCATCCAGATGACCTTCGGTCAGGGCGATGTGATGACGGGTGCATGGCTAGTCTCGCAGACGCTCTATGCCTGCGCAGCTGATGGTTCGCCCGATGCTGCCAAGGGCGGAGACACGGTGGCTAAGCCGATCTGGTCGGATGCCGATGGGAATGTGGATGGTGATCATCAGAACGTCCATGGCTGGCTTCATCAGCCGGTAACGGGCGATAGTCTGGGGATGTCGGCAGTGATCAATCCTGAGCTCGGCTTGGTGGGCGGTGCGCTGGGCACTTCCGTTGAAGCCGTGCGCGATGTCTTTGAAGAAAACCGCACGGTTCGCCCCTTCCTGGTGTGGACGTTGATCCCGAAGGCGAAGGTGCCGGCAAATCTCTTTGATGTTTCCCTGCCTGCCGGCAGCGCCAGCAGATCCGACTTTATGCGCCGCTGGGCTCTGCCGCAGTGGCTGGGCGGCACGCCCTCGATTGGCGACCGCACTACCATCTCGCTGAGCAAATTGCGCAAGGAGCTTCAGGATACGGCGCAGGCCTCCACCGGGTTCTATTCCGCTGCGGGAATTATTCCGCTGACGTATCGTGGATATTGTGCCGAAGACCGTACGCTGGGTTCGGATCCGGATGCGCAGCCGCGTGCGTCCGATACGCTTCTGGCCTTCAGCACCATGCGTGCGGATGAACTGACTGCTGCGCTTGCTGCCGGAATTGGCCTCTCAAACGAGGATGCCGCCCTTCTGCCCTATGAGACGGCTATTGACATGACCGATGAGACGCTTTGGGCGGATGGCGCAATTCTTCGCTTTGCGTTGGTGATTGCCAATACGCAGACAGATCTCGTCTACGACTGCCAAGCCTTGGCCAACTTTACGTCGGATGCCTTCTCTGCCTACTGCCCGTGGTATACGCCAGACGCGACCTCTAACGTCAACCGCGTTACCTCCGCTGAAGATGCAGGCATCTCGCCGTTCGCTTGGGTGTATGCCATTGAACAGGGCGGTGTGTGGCTCAATGAAGTGCGACCGTTTGCTACGGCCATTCAAGGCAGCGGCAGCATTGCCTCAGCCGTTGAGCTGGCCATGTATGCTTCCCCGCTCGAAACTGGGCGAACCGATGGGCTCTATATCCCGACGCGGACGCTTGACGGGTGGAAGTTGGTCATGAAATATGCGCCAATGCCGCTCTATGGAGCCTCCAAAGAAACCCCGTTGACGTGGAGCGTTCACCGTGAAGTTGAGCTCAAGAGCTGGGTGCCGTACCGCCGTTTCAAACCGGATTATGATACGACCGCTCCCGGCGCCAACCCGAATTATTATGACCTCGACTACTATTGCGCCACGACCGATGTCTCCAAGGGTTTCACGGCCGAAGCGGCTGGAAGTTTGGATAACAACGGAGCGTACTCCGCAGATACCGTCGGCTCCTTTACTTGGCTGAAGCTGGATGAAGAGCTCTTTGATAAAGGCCTGGAGGAAACCCTCCGCAAGAGTGAGACGTATGCCGGCGGCGTGGTTTACGCGATCGCCCTGGTTCGCAACAACGGCGTTGTGGCCGATGAAGTCATCTTCTATAACAGCACGGATGGCCTTATCGCTTCCGACACCATAACACGTGTTCAGCTTGCGATTGATTCCGAGAATGCCAACCGCGCCGCAGCTGGAACGGTGCGCGGTATAACCGCTATTCCGCTGCCTCAGGCCGGAAGCGAGATTGC
Organism: uncultured Lentisphaeraceae bacterium; assembly: GCA_937892925.1. Taxonomy (GTDB): domain Bacteria; phylum Verrucomicrobiota; class Kiritimatiellia; order RFP12; family DVOR01; genus Spyradenecus. The sequence goes on along the minus strand of CALBHX010000031.1, from coordinate 47,458 downwards.
TTCTGCTCAGCTTTGCGAATGGCAGAGCACCGCCTCCGGCACAAAGGATATTGGCTGGATTGTGGATCTTTCCAATACGGCCTATAACACCTTCCCCGGCGCGAACGTTTGGTCGCAAGGCTCTTATACCTTCACGCAGCCCAAGCTGGATTATACGCCCGACCTTACCACCTTTGCGATGCTTTCTGCGCAAGTGGTTGGCGGGGATGGGCAGCTGTTGCTGACGCGGGCGGATGGGTTTGAACGCCTTTCCGGGCGTTCCCTCACTGCGTCTTATCTTACGGGCACGGCCTATACGCTTGAGCTCTCGGGATGGAATACCGAGTGGTTCCGCCTGGCCGGGGTCTCCAAGAATGGACAATCCATGGCATTGCCTTCGACTGCGCAGGCTACAACCTATGCCGTTGCAGACGATGGCCTGACGCTCCGCCAGACGCCCTCGGTGGTGATTGATGCCGGCGAGCTTGTGGGCGACACGGATTATGCGCTAACCTTCGTGTATACGGATGCCGCTGCCCGGCTGGCTGCCTCCGGCGCACTCACGTCGCAGGATGACGACTTCCTTGCTTGGCTGTTGAAGGCGGATCCGGAGGCTATTCTGGCGCAGACTGCTGCTGATGGCGTAACGGCGTCTGAGAAGTATTGGCTGGGACTCTCTTCGGCTAAGGTTTCTGCGCAGGATGTGGCACTTACGATTACCTCTATCGGCTTGCAGGAGGAACCCGAGGGCGATCGTCTCCCCGCGTTGGCTGTTTCGCTTAAACAGGGTGAAACGCCGATTGGCGAATTGAAGGGCGATGGCGCACTCATTCTTCTGGGCAAGACGGATCTGAAGGGTGAGTGGCGTTATTTGCGCCGCCTCTATCCGGAAGATCTGAATGGAGAGCGTTATCTGGTGGTGCGGACGGACTGCAAGTTCTTCAAGGCGGTGCTTCTCTCTGCCGCGCAGGCGGAGGCGACCACTCCATAACGCGAACGAAGCGCATGGCGGCAAACACGAACCGGCAGAAGTCTGTATCCTGCCGGTTCGTGTTTTAATGAAGGCCGGGCAGTAAAAACCGTTTATTTCGATGTTCGTGTCCGCCCATGATTGCGGCGCTGGTTCCAGAGGCTCGGCTTCAGCCAAAGGGGGCATGATTTCCCCTTTCCAGACAAGGTTATCAAGAGCGGAAAAGGAGGGCCATTCGAGAAAATAGGGTGGTGATGAGAGAAGGGGATGGGCTTGACTTGAACGGGGCAAGTTGATGGGTTGGTGCAGGCGCTTACAAACTGAGAGAGGGGGTATGACACGCGGAGAGACCCCATGAGATAGTCCAGTCTGTTTGACCTATGCCTTTTCGTGCGTTCATACAGGGTTTCATGAGACGGACAATCAATTCGATTGCGGGCTTTACTTACCGCTCTTATTTGTGCGGGTAACGCCCTCGTGAGCGCTTCGGTTCGAGGCGTTCAAGGGCACGGGGCGTTGGAGGGATTTTACGGCGGGGGTGGGTTAGAGCATCCAGGGGGTGAAGACGTCGCGCGGGAGTGGGCGGACGGTGAGTTCACGGGTGCCACGTGGGGTGATGACGCGAACGGTAATATCGGTCCGTGTGCCGCTGTCGCCATAACCTGCGGCGATACCGGCGGCACGAAATAGGTCTGCTTCATTGATTTCGCCGAGAACGGCGATGGTTGGGCCGGGGATATTGACAGGATACAGGAGCGTGCGCCCTTCATCGGCGAGAGCTTTAAGTGCGGCATTGTCGGTACGGTTGCGGCCAACGATAATGCGTCCGCCATCGGGGAGGCGGAATTGCCGGGCAAAGCGCAGAAGTTCAACATCCCGCACGGGGGGAATGCCTTCGGTGTGATCATAGAGATCGCGCAGCTTTCGGCAGAATCCTTTTTCGGTGAGGAGGCAGCCCCCGGCAGGGGAAGGATATTCGCGGATGCCGAAACGGGCGGCGAGTTCCATTTGGGGCTGTCGCTGGCGGCCTTGGAGAGCGAGAAGGCGTGAGCGATCCACCCGGCCGTCGGTTTCGGGGGTGGTTGGGGAGAGCAGCTGGGCGGAGAGGGGTCGAAGCAGGAGGCCTTCAAGGCCGGAATCTGCGGCAACGGTTTCGAGGCTCCGGCGGTTTTGAGACATGGGGCGTTGGTTAAGCACCTCTCCGGTAGAGACGAAGTCGTAGCCTTGTTCCCGCATGAAGTCGCCTGCGCGGCGTATCATGGCTGCATGGCAATCGATACAGGGGTTCATGGCGCCGCCGAAGCCATGGGGCGGCTTACGCACCAGACGGAGAATCTCGTCTGAGAAGTCGATGATGTGCAGAGGTACGTTGAGCGCCTGTGCGGCTTTTTGGGCGGAAGCAGTGCCGAAAAAGGGGCTTTTGAAGACGACGGCTTCCATTTGGATGCCTTGATCGCGCAAGACGCAGATGGCAAGCATGGAGTCAAGTCCGCCGGAGAGGAGTGAAAGGCCTTTGACCATGGAGAAACCTCGGGGCTGAATGGGGGTGCGCGGCTTGGCGCGTGCATAGGAGATAAAACGATAGGCGCCTGCCCCGGTATGGCGGAGGCAGGCGCCCTGAGCGGCAGGCCATCAGTGGTTGTTGGCTGCGGCTTTTATGCGGGCGAGCAGCGCCAACACGCCGATGAGCACGGGGAACCAGAAAAAGAGGAGAAAGGCTCCGAGAAAAGACCAGCCCCATCCTTTCCACGCTCCGATCACACCCAACACGGCGCCTAGAAGGGAGCCGAAAAAGTTGAAGTAAATGAAGAGAGAAACGAGGATGGCCACCGCGGCGGCGGCTGACCAGGGCCAGCCAAGCCAGAGCGCCAAGCCGGAGATCGTCGCCGCGAACTGAAGGATGGCCAAGAAGAGCTTGAGCCCAAGGCATAGAGCGGCTCCAAAGACATAATCGTCAGACTTCATGGGTGGTGCTCCTACGGATTTACTTGGCTACGACATTGACGAGCTTGCCGGGAACTACAATCACCTTGGCAATGGTTTGCCCTTCGGTGAAGCGCTTGACTTCTTCAGAGCCGCGGGCGGCGGCTTCAAGCGCCTCACGGGAGAGCCTGGCAGGGACGGTGAGTTTGCCGCGCATCTTGCCGTTGACCTGCAGAATAATCTGGAGCGCATCGCTCTTGAGCGCCTCGGGGTTGACCTTTGGCCAGCCGGCATTCATGATACCCTCCGGTTGGCATCCGAACTCGGCCCACAGCTCTTCAGCGATGTGGGGGGTGATGGGAGCCATCATACGGGCAAGCGTGGTGAGCGTTTCGCGCAGGAGGGCTTTGGCGTCGGCGGAGGAATCGGCGCCAATCTTGGCCTTGTCGAGGGCGTTCATCAGCTCCATGAGCTGAGCGATGGCCGTGTTGAAGCGGAACCCGTGCTCAATGGAATCGGTTACGCTTTGAAGCGTTTGGTGGAGCTTACGCCAGAGGTCGCGTTCAGTGGGGGTGAGCCCTTCGCCGTGAACAGGCGTGTCTTCTGCCGGAACAATCGCTTTGGCATCGTAGGCCTTTTTCCAAAGGCGGCAGAGGAAGCGGTAGGGGCCTTGGATGGAGGCATCCTGCCATTCGGCGTCCAGTTCGGGCGGCCCGATGAAGAGCGTGTAGAGGCGGACGGTGTCGGCGCCGTAGTCTTCAATGAGCTTGTCGGGAGAAACCACATTTCCAACGGACTTGGACATTTTATAAAGCTTGCCGTCCTTTTCGGAACGTTTGCAAATCATGCCTTGCGTAAAGAGCGCCTTGAAGGGCTCTACACAGTCGAGCGCGCCGGCATCGTTCAGGATTTTGACGACAAAGCGGGAATAGAGCAGGTGGAGGACGGCGTGTTCGACGCCGCCGATATACTGATCCACCGGCATCCATCGGTCTACAAGCGCCTTATCAAAGGGGGCTTTTTCATTTCGCGCGTCAATATAACGCAGAAAATACCAGCAGGAGCAAAGCCACTGTGCCAGCGTGTCCGTTTCGCGTTTGGCGGGCGCGCCGCATTTCGGGCAGGTGGTATGAATGAAGCCCTCGTGGCGGGCGAGCGGGTTGCCTTGGTCGCTCTTGTAGTCCACATCATCGGGGAGGCGGACGGGAAGCTGGTCTTCGGGCACAGGCACGGCGCCGCAGTGCGGGCAGTGAATAATAGGAATCGGCGCGCCCCAGTAACGCTGACGAGCCACATTCCAATCGCGGATACGGAAGTTGGTGGTGGCTTCGGCGAAGCCAGCCTTAGCGCCGGCTTCAATAATGGCCTGGATGGCCTTGCGGTTGGGCATGCCGTTGAAGTCGCCGGAGTTGATGAGGACGCCGTCTTCCGTATAGGCTCCGGTCATGGTGGCGGCATCCAGGGAGCCTTCCGGGTTTTGAATGACAAGCTTCCGGGCGATGCCGTATTTTTGGGCGAAGTCCCAGTCGCGCGTGTCGTGGGTGGGCACGGCCATGACCACGCCGGTGCCGGAGTCGGAAACCACATAGTTCGTTACCCAGAGCTCAATATCCTTGTCGCCGTTATAGGGGTTGGTTACGTGGAAGCCGGTGAAAACGCCCTCCTTGGCCAGTGCATCAGAGAAGCGTTCGGCGGCGGGGATGTTGGCGAGGCGCTCGGCAAAGGCTTTGACTTCCGCTTCTTTGGCGGTGCCCGGGAGGAGCTTCTTCAGCAGCGGGTGATCTGGCGCAATGGCCATGAATGTAACGCCGAAGATGGTGTCTGGGCGCGTGGTGTAAACGGGGCAATCATCACCTGTTTCGGTGATTTTGAAATGGACTTTTGCGCCTTCGGATTTCCCGATCCAGTTGGCCTGCATCTGGCGAACCTTTTCCGGCCAGCCGTCGAGCAAATCCAGGTCTTTCAGCAGACGGTCGGCATAGGCGGTGATGCGGAAGAACCACTGCTTCAGGTTTTTCTTTTCAACAGGGCGTCCGCAGCGCACGCAGTGGCCGTCGGCCGTTACTTCTTCGTTGGCGAGGTTGGTGCAGAGCGGGCACCAGTTTACGGGCGCTTCTTTCTGGTAGGCCACGCCCAGCTTGTAGGCTTGCAGGAAAACCCATTGCGTCCACTTGTAATAATCCGGGTGGCAGGTGGCAATTTCGCGCGACCAGTCGTAGCCGACGCCCCAGCTGCGCACCTGCCGCTTCATTTCCTGAATATTTGAAATAGTCCACGCGTGCGGGTGAACATGAAACTTTTTGGCCGCATTTTCCGCCGGCAGCCCAAAACTGTCCCAGCCCATAGGCGAGAGCACGTTGTAACCCAGCATTTTTTTATAGCGGGTGATCACATCGCCCATAATGTAGTTGCGCCCGTGCCCCACGTGCATGTGGCCGCTGGGATAGGGAAACATCGTCAAACAGTAAAACTTCGGTTTGCTGGTGTCGTGCGTGTCGCAGTGGAACGTCCCATGGTCATCCCAATACTTTTGCCACTTCGGTTCAATCGCGTGAAACGGATATTTCTCTTCCATAACGGGTCAATCCTCGCTTAAAAACGTCTGCTAGTATAGCATAATGCCGCGCGCTGTCGCCGCGGTTTCCCCCGCTTTTGCCTGCCTCGGAGCAGGGGGGCTGCATATGGCCTGTATGCACCTGCGGGAAGACCCTTTGCCCATGAAGGCTCAGGTGGGGCGCGGTTGCAAAAGCGCAGGGGCAGGAGATAGATTGAACGCATGTGCGGCGAGCATGAGGAATAGGCTGGAAGAGGCCGGAAGAGCGGGGTGTTGAAGGGTTTTTGCAGGATGGCATGATTGAGATGAAAAGGGGAAAAAGGGAAGTTATCCATGAAGTTGAGAATCGATTGAGCGTTTGAGGGGCTATTCTCAAAGCGCTCGATAACCGATACGGGCGGCTTGCAAGGGGGTGAGAAATCGTCTGGCATGCTTCCGGCAGGCTCAGCGGGATAGGGCTCTTCCTTTGAAACCTGGGGCGGTCTGGGGGCAAACCCGCCCCGGCTTGGGTGTGAACCCGGGGTGGGTTCGCCGCGCTTCCGCCGAGGGGTTGGTTTTCCCGCACACTGCATGGACGCTGCTCGGCGGCAGGAACACCTGTTTGCGGTTCGGAGTGGATGTGGTATCATACGCCCCCAGAGACTAAACGCCTGCCGCTTTAAGGGCGGTGGGAGATATTTCAGGAGGTATTTCCATGAATGGTAAAAACGGACTTCTTCTCTTTGTCGCCGGTATGGTTGTTGGCGGGGCGGTGGTGATTGCCGCACGCAACAGGAAAGTGCGTGAACTGGCTGTCAAGGCCGCAGGCAAGGGGCTTCAGCTTAAGGATGAGGCCGCCGCGCTGGTGGAGTCGCTGAAAGAGGGTGTGGAAGACTTCTTTGCCGAGGCTACGGCTTCTGTTGAGGCCGAAGCTGCAGCAGAAGCTCCCGCCGCCAAGACGCCTGCTCGCCGCCCGGCTCCCAAAGCCAAAAAGGCGTAAGCCTCTATGGAGATTCGCCCGATACACCGCCTGCCGGGGCGGCTGCGTGTGGGCTATGACCGCCGCCGCTACCCTATTCGGCAGGCCACGCTTGCGCAAACGCTCCTCCTTTCACAGGAGGGCATTCTGGATGTAACGCTTAACGGCGTGCGCGGTTCCATGCTTGTGCGGTACAATCCTGCCGCCCTTTCTGAGCGGGAGGTGTTGGCGCTGTTTTTGGCGTTGGGGTCGAAGTATCTGGAGGACGCCGATCTGCTGGAGTCGCTGGGGGCGGTGGAGCCGCATCGGAGCCTGCTGGCTGAGCTGCTCGGGCAGACGCTGCGCCACGTGGTGCGCAGCCTGATTATGCCCCCCCTCATCGGGCGCGTGCTCACTTGGATCAATGTTGCGCCGCGCGTGGTGCGCGGGGCGGGCAAGGTGCTCTCCGGACACCCCTTCACGTCTGAAACGCTCGATACCGCCGCTCTTTGCGCGGCGCTGCTTTCGGGCGATACCCGCACAGCCTCCTCCGTCAGTCTTCTGCTCAAAATGGGCGAAACGCTGGAAGACTTCACCCGCCAGGCCTCCTACGGCAATCTGGCGCGGGCGCTGTTGGCTGCCGATGAGGCTGCCACGGTGCTGGATGACGAAGGGCAGGAGCGGCGCGTGCCTGTGGGTGCTCTGCGTGTGGGCGATCGCGTGATTGTTCGCGCCGGCGCCTGTATCCCGGCCGATGGCGAAGTCCTCTCCGGCGAGGGGATGGTTGGGCAGGCAGGCATTACCGGCGAGCCGCTTCCTGTCTTTCGAAGCGCCGGGCACACCGTCTTTGCAGGCACCACGGTGGAAGAAGGCGAGCTGATTCTCCGCGTGAAAGCCCTGGGGCGCGACACCAAGATTCAGGGGATTCTTGCGTTGATAGAAGATTCGGCCGCCTACAAGGCCGGCGCTCAGCGCCGTGCTGAGCTGTTGGCCGATCGGCTGGTGCCGTTCAACTTTGCGCTGGCCGCGTTGACGTGGTTGGTTACCCGTAACCCCGCCCGCGCCGCAGCCACTCTGATGGTGGACTATTCCTGCGCCATGAAACTAGCTGCTCCTGTGACGGTTCTGGCCGCGATGCGCCAATGTGCTGTGGCCGGCATCGCCGTCAAGGGCGGGCGGTGCCTTGAAGCCGCTGCCGAGGCCGATACGCTGTTGGTAGATAAAACCGGCACCCTGACCGCATCGACGCCTCGCCTTTGCGCGGTGATTCCCTTCCATGGGCGGACTGAAGACGATATTCTTCGTCTGGCAGCCTGCCTAGAGGAGCACTTCCCGCATCCGCTGGCGCGGGCTGTGGTGGAGGCTGCGCTCCAGCGCGATCTGCATCATCGTGAGCGCCATGCTCGCGTGGAAAATGTGGTGGCGCATGGAATTGCCTCCTCCCTGGATGGAGAGCGCCTGTTGATTGGCAGTGCGCATTTCATTTTTGAGGATAGCGGAATACCCCGCACGCAGGAGGCCGTACGCGAGGCCAAAGCGCTGGCCGCTCAGGGCGCTTCCGTGCTTTATTTGGCGCAGGGCGGCGAGCTGGTTGGATTGTTGGCGGTGGATGACCCCATTCGCGAAGAAACGCCTGCGGCGCTGGCAGCGCTTCGGCGAGCCGGTTTCCGGCGGATTGTGATGCTCACGGGCGATGGCGAGCCGGCCGCACAGGCGGTCGCCAGCCGGCTTGGGCTGGACGGTGTTCGGGCGCAGCTGCTTCCGGAGGATAAGCTTTCTGCGGTTCGTGCGGAGCGTCATGCGGGGCATTGCGTGGCGATGGTTGGCGATGGCATCAATGATGCACCCGCGTTGGCTGAGGCGGATGTGGGTGTGGCTGTGGCCGGGTGCTCCGGTGTGGCCGGGCAGACGGCGGATGTGGTGCTTCCTGATGGCGGCATCGCGCCGTTGGCTGAGGTGCGCTTGACCGGGCAGCGGATGCTTCGGCGTATTTCGCACAACAATGCCGCCATTCTCGGCGTGAACAGCCTGTTGCTTTTGGGGCAGCTTTCCGGGCGGCTGCCGGGGCCGACGGCGGCCTTTTTGCATAACTTTTCCACCGTGTGCGTGACGCTGGGAGCTATGCGGCGCTTGTGATATCAGCAGGCTTTCCGTTCAACGCGCTGCCCTGGCCATGCGGCCGGGGCAGTTTTGATTTGTGTTGGGTAAGGAGATGCAGATGCGCCTGAAGCAAAGACCCTGCGGTTCAGGCATTTGGAGGGAGAATGCCTTCCAGCTGGAGCAGGCGGCGTTTGCGTTCAAGCCCCCCGGCATACCCGGTGAGGGCGCCGTTTGCACCGATGACCCGATGGCAGGGAATGAGCAGCGAGATCGGGTTTCGCCCAACTGCCCCGCCAACGGCCTGCGCAGAGAACCGGGGCACATGACGCCGGGCGGCCAACACGGCAGCGAGTGCGCCGTAGGTAACGGTTTGGCCGTAGGGGATTAGGCGGAGGAGCGCCCAGACTTCTTGTTGAAAAGGGGAGCCGAGAGGGTGAAGCGGCGGGCAAAAGGCCGGATTCTTCCCGGAGAAGTAGCGGTTCAGCCACTGTTTGGCCTGCGTGAGGAGCGGCGTTTCGCAGGCGTGTGCGCCGGATGGGAGCCCGGCGGCAAAGAAGGTTTGACCCTCGAACCAGACGCCGAGTATGCCCTGCGCGTCCGCTGCCAGCAAGATCGGCCCAAGGGGTGAATCAAACGACTGTATGAACGTGTTCATGGGCATCGTTTCGAACGGGGTGAAGCAGCGGCTGCGGGGTCGTTGAGCTCCAGCAGGGCGCCCCCTGCAACAGCCCACAGATAGAGGCTGGCTACGCTGCCGTAGGGGGATACGCGGCGGCGAAACTGCTCGAACGCCGCGCGTGAAATTTCCCGCCGCCGCATGATCATCCGAAGCCCGCGGCGGATGCCGAAGTCGTCAAAACTCAGAATGTCCGGGCGGTGCAGGCAGAAAAGTAAAATCATCTCAGCCGTCCAAACACCAACCCCTTTGATCTGGCAGAGGCAGGCAATGGCTTCGGCATCGGGCAGAGCGGCGAGGGTTTCGGGGCAGATGTCTCCGGACTGGATCTGTTCGGCAAATCGGAGGATACAGGCGGCCTTGCGTTCGGAGAGTCCCAGTGCATGCAGGGCAGGAGCGCCTGCACGGCAGACAGCTTCCGGGGTGATGGAGCCCAGGGCTTCCGCGAGGCGGCGCATGAGGGTGGCCTGGGCTTTGGATGAAATCTGTTGGCCGGTGATGGCGCGAACCACGGCAGAGAAGAGATCGGGGTCGCCCAAGCGTTGAATGGGGCCTAGGCGGGAGATGACTGCGCCCAGGCGTTTACTTTTGCGCGTGAGCGCCTGCAGCGCTTCTTCAGGGCAGGGAACAAACGGGGGCCGTGGCGCAGTCATGCGTGTAACCTTCCCAGCGCGGCGCGGGGTGGGAAAAGCCAGCGGCGCAGGGGGCGCGTCAGTGGAATAATCCCCCGCAGGAAGAGGCCGACCGCTACGGCTGAAAGCAGCGTTCCTTCCCGAAGCCCTTCAATTCGATGCAGCACCGCCCAAGAAAGCACCCCGGCGGCGAGTACGAGCGTGCAGTCAAAGCACACCTTGATACGCGCGAAGCGGCCGTGCGTTACGCGGCAGAGCGTCTTGACCAACCCCTCGCCCGGGTTGAGCATCACATCGGCGTGGATTTGCAGGGCAATACCCAGTGCTAACACGGCGCTTCCCAGCAGGACGCCTGTCAATTGCCACCCATACGCCTTCGGCGCGAATCCGGCGGAAAGCCACATGCCTGCATCAATGAACAGCCCAAAGAGGAGCACCACGGCCAGCTGCAGCCACTGCCGAGACTGAAAGTCCCGCCTCAGCAGGACGGCCTGTGCCGCTACTAGGGCAATGTTTACCAAGAATGTGGCGGTTCCGAACGAGAGCGGAGAGAAAAAGGTGATGACGTAAGGGAGCGACGAAATGGGCGATGTGCCCAGCCCTGCACGGGTGGTTAGCGCAACGCCCATGCCGGCACAGGCAAGCCCGGCGGTCATAAGCACGATTTGACGATGAAAGGAGGGGTGATGCTGCATGAGATCAAGATACGTAATAAATACACAGGCGCGGAGACGCTGCACGATGAACAAGCGCGTGGCGGATGATGCGGTATTGTAGCATACCTTATGTGGACGGCCGTGTGAGGTGTGCGGCGTAAACAGGAATGCAGCGTCGAGGGAGCATGAATAATCGCAGACGCACCAGACGTGATGGGAGGCAGGGAAAATGACCGCGCGCGAAACGATGTTGGCGGATGAGGGGAGTAAATCTTTTTTGGAAGATGGGAATGAAGCAGCGCGGTTAGGATGGTTATGGTTGAGTGAGCCGGGAACAGGAAGGCTTTGGGGCAGGGAGTAGAACGGTTCCAGGTGCACGGCCTGTCCTCTGGAGAAGGAGCCCCATTCGCGGATGTTGGCACAATAACTGGAGGGCCCTGTATGAAACGGCTGGCGGGTCAATCTGTTGGCAAACGGACTCCGCTTTAAAAAAGCTTGCACTTTCTTTCGAAATCGGGTAGCATTTAAGGCAAACGTGAGAGGTTCACTCTTGCGGCCAACCCTTTAGCGAGGATGATATGAAGAAGCTCAGTGTAGCCCTTTTCGCCTGTTTTTCGCTGGTTGCCGGCGTGTTTGCTCAGGAGAAGCAGAACGCGCAGGAGGAGGCGTATCAGCGCCAGGAAAATCGCACGATTTCACCGGTGGTTTTCGCCTTCAGCGGGGACGATACGATCGATATTATCGGCCTGCGGCTGAGCGTGTGGGGTTCCTGCCATAACCTCACCGGCATGGATCTTTCCATTGGCGGCGAGGCGCAGAATGCCTATGGGCTCCAGCTTGCACTCCTTCGCAACAAGGTGAAGGATGTGGCCGGTGCGCTTCAGGTGGCACTTTTAATCAACAGTGCGACAGAGCTGGCCGGCGGGCAGATCTCCCTTTTCTGGAACGAAACGCTTCTGGCGCGCGGCTTCCAAATTGGCCTCGTTAACTCCACGCACGATCTGCGCGGGCTTCAGATTGGGCTCGTCAACTCTGCCGAGACCACCTACGGCTACCAGATCGGCCTCATCAACGTAATCAAGGGCTCCACGGTGCCCTTCTTCCCGGGCATCAACTTCCAGTTTGCCGAGGATTAACGGCATGGATTGGAAGCAGGAGCTTGAAGATATCTTTCTGAGTGATTCGCTGGCCTCTCGTGCTGAGCGGGAGAATACGCGCTTCGTCAAGTTCCTGCGTGAAGTTGCCACGCCCGCACTGAATGCCGTGGCAGAGGAAATGCGCCGCTTGGGGCGCGTGGCTAACGTGCGCGAAGCCCCTGCTTCCACCATTCTCACCGTCTATCGCGAGAATGGCAAGATCGAAGAAATCTGCTACTCCGTGGCGCGGCAATATGTGAACGATGGCATTCTGCCGCGAGCCAATGCACGGGTGGTGCGGATGAACTCACGAACCACGACCCATGACGAGCCCTTCCGCCCGGAAGGCGTGCGCTATACCATAGATGATATCACGCAGGACGATGTCATCCAGTCGTTTCTTTCGTTCTACCGCATGACCAAGGGGCAGTGATGGGCTGGAAAGGCGAAGACCCGTATGCAGGACAGCGCCCGGAGGCAACCCTGGGCGCCTCTTTTTCTCAACGGCTGGCGGTGTGGCTGGGCACCGGGCTGGGGATTGGGTTGGTGGTGCCGGTGGCGCCTGGCACGTTTGGATCACTTCCCGGAGTGGCGGCGGCGTGCCTTTTGGCGGCGTGGTGCCCGGTGTGGGCACAGGTGGTTGTTTGTGTGCTGCTGACAGCCGCGGCAGTGCCGATTTGCACGTGTGCGGAGCGTGCACTTAAAAAGAAGGATGATGGGCGGATCACCGCCGACGAATGGATGCTCTACCCGATTGCCACCGTGGGGCTGCCGCTGCTCGAGCAGCCGTGGTTGATTCCTTTGACCTTTGTGGTGATTCGCGTGTTGGACGTGGTCAAGCCGCCACCCGCCCGGCAGGTTCAGTTCTTGCGGGAAGGGTGGGGGATTGTGGCCGATGACCTAGCCGCGCAGATTTATGCGCTGGGCGTCAATTGGGTGTTATTTTGGTGGCTGTTCTGAGGCATGCGGATGCGTCGTAGTTGGGTGATTCGGTGTGCAGGGGCGTTGCTGGGGGTGGCGGTTGGCGCGTGGGGAGCGTTCGGCTGGGGTGCTTCAACGGAGGCATCGGAGCCTCATCAGCGCCCGGCCGTGCTTCAACTGACGGGGCGCGTGGAAGGCGCCCGCCCGGATATTCTTTTCCTAGCGCCGCGTCTGAAGGGGGCGCCCAAGGCGTGGCGCAAGGCGTTTGCAGCCGCAGCTGCGCAGGGCACTTCATTTTTTTCGGCGGAGCTTTCGGCGGAGGCGTTTTGTACGTTGGGGCCGCTGCCGGTATTGCAGGCGGCCGGGTATCAGCTGCTGCCTGTTCGGGACGTGCCGTGGGCGGAGGCGTGTAGGCGGTTGGCGGATATTTTGACGCTGCGCCGGAAGTCGCGGGTGGAGGACGGTGTGAAACAGGCGCCGATCTGTGCGGTGCTGAGCGAGGAAACAACGCCGGAGGAGCTGGCAGAGACGCTGGCGCCCCTTCTGGAAACCGAGGCCATGCTGGTGCTGGCGCCGCAAGGGGTTCCTCTACCGCTGATCGTTGTTTGGCGGAACTGTGTTTGGCCGGCGCGGGAGATTCGCCGCCCGGTGCGTTTGGAACACTGGATTCCGACGTTGGCGGAGATTGTCGGATTGCCGCCGCCTGCAGAGGTGGATGCGGTGTCCGTGCTGCCGCTACTTTCGGGGGTGGGTTATCAGCGGCCGCTGGAGCTGCCCCTGGCTTCGCTTGGGAACCGTGCGCTTTCTGCACGCCCTTGTACGATGCTGACGCGGTTTGAAAAGCTGCCAGAGAATTGCCCCTGGGTGCCGGACTTTACGGATAACCGCTTGATGCTGAAACCGGCGGATCGGGTCTTTTTCCCTTCAGTTCTGCCGCTTTCGGCGGAGGCTGCGGCGGGGCTAAGCCCGGAGGATAAGCCGCAGGGGTTTTATGTGCGCACGGCGCAAAAAGCCGTGTCGCTGACCTTCCCGGCTGGGGTGTCGTGTGTGATTCGTGTGCGGGAGCGGACGGTGTTTTCGGAATGGAAACCCGAGAAGCCGGTGCACTGGGCATTGGATGGAGCAGAAACGGTTCCGCTGGAGATCTTTCTCGTGGTGCCGCCGGGGATGAACCCTGCCGTGCTGCCGATTTTCAGCCCGCCGCCGGATGTGTTATAGTGGGCGCATGAAACGCCTTTTGTTTTTGCTTCTTTTGGCCGTGCAGATGGGCGCGGGGTGTCGGTCTGTCTCCATAACGTTCGAGGATCCTTCGCTTCCGCCGGGAGATATCTTGGGGTGTATTTGCTGGCGGGCGGTTTATCGCGGAACGGAGCTGCAGCCATGCCGGTTTATGACGGCGCAATGCCCGGATGCCTGCACACATGGCGGTGTGGTGGCTGTCTTTACGCGTGAGGAGGCGCTTTTTCAGGCGGGTACGACCCCGTTTGACGGAGGTGAAGTGCGGCTGCGGCTGCGTTTGCGCAAAGGAGCTTTGGCGCCGGAAACATCGCAGGCATTGTGCGCGGCGGTTGAAAGACTGAAGCCCGGGCAGCGCGTCGTGCTGGGGGCGGTTCGGCTCTATCGGAAAGATCCGGTTACAGGCTCCCGGTGGCCGGAAACGGTTATCACCCATTTAACGGAGTAGCCGGTTATGACAACGGTTCCGCCTTTGAAGATTCTGATGGCCGCCGGGGAAGTCTCCGGCGACATGTACGGCGGCGCGCTGATTCGCGCTCTGCGCGCGCAATTTCCCGGGCGGGAGCTGGAAATCCGCGGGCTGGGGGGCAATGCCATGCGCGCAGAGGGCGCCCAGTTGCTTTACCATACCGATGAGTTGGGAGCTATGGGCATCTTTGAGGTGTTGTCTAAGCTTCGATTTTTCCGGAAAGTGCTTCGGGAGATGACGGCGTTGGCGGCGGCTTGGCGGCCGGACGTGCTCATTACGCTGGATTATTATTCCTTTAACATTGCTCTGGCAGAGCGGGTTCGGGCATTGGGCGTGCGGACTGTGCATTACATTTCACCCAAGGTGTGGGTGTGGCGGCGCGGGCGGATCAAACGCATGGCGCACGCCTTTGATCTGTTGCTGTGCATTTTTCCGTTTGAGCCGGCGCTCTATGCGGGCAGCGGTCTGAAAGCGGTGTATGTGGGGCATCCGTTGGTGGAGCAGGCCGCGCAGACGCGGGCGGAACAGCCGCCTGAGCTTCCGTGGCATGGCCGCTTCCGTGTGGCATTGCTGCCTGGCAGCCGCGCAGGGGAAATCCGCTCCATCCTGCCCACATTTTTGCGCGCGGCGCGGCGGGTGGAAGCCATTAAACATGGGAATTGTGCTTTTATTATCCCCACGCCAACACCGAAGATGCGGGCGTTGGTGGAGCGAATTTGTGCACGGGTAGAGGGGCCGCGGCATCTTTCGGTGGTGGAGGGGCAGGCGCGGCATGTATTGGCGCAGGCAGATGCAGCACTGATTGCCAGCGGCACCGCTACACTGGAAGCGTGCCTGATGAATTGCCCGGCATTGCTGGCCTACCGCGTCAGTTTGCCAACGGAGTGCGTGGCACGGGTGGTTACGGCGCACGCAATGCTGCGCTTTGCCGGGTTGGTGAATATTATTGCCGGGCGGCTGGTTATGCCGGAGCTGCTTCAGCGAGATTTCTCGATCTACGAATCGGCCGTTGGGCTGCTGACGTTTTTGCGTGATACGCCGGAGCGGCGCGCGTTGTTGTCCGCTTACGCACAGGTGCGTGACCGCCTGGGAACCCCCGGAGCCACGGCGCGGGCAGCGCAGGCTATTGCCGAGCTGCTGGCATCTGCACCTTCCGGAGAAAAATAAACCCGGGTTTTCGGACGCTGCCGCCGGATTGAATAGAGGGGAAAGTCGAAGCCGTGGCTAATCTTCTGATCGCATTTGTGCTGACGTTGCTTGCCGGGCTTTCCACTGGGCTGGGGGCGGCGACGGCCTTCTTCGTGAAACGGGTGAATACGCGGCTGCTTTCGCTCTGTACAGGGCTCTCTGCGGGAGTGATGCTTTACGTCTCTTTTGTTGAGCTGCTTCCTTCGGGGGTGGCAGAGATTCAGCGCGGCGGGTGGGGGGAGCGTTTGGCTTCAGCCTGGGCTACGCTGAGTTTCTTCTTGGGCATTCTTCTGATTTTCCTCATTGACCGCCTGGTGCCGGAAGAGGAGAATCCGCACGAGACGCATGCCGCTGCTGAGTATGCGCCGCTGCAGGATGCCGCCGCCTCCGTTCCGCCCGAGGCGCAGCATCATGTGGCGGCCACCGAACGCCACAATCGCGGAAAACTCTTTCGAATGGGGCTCTTCACGGCGCTGGCTATTACGATTCACAATTTTCCTGAGGGGCTGGCCACTTTTCTGGCCGCGTTGGAGAATCCGCGTCTGGGTGTGGCGATTGCCATTGCTATCGCGCTGCACAACATCCCCGAAGGGATTTCTGTTTCCGTCCCGATTTACTATGCTACCGGCAGCCGGATGCGCGCTTTTGCATGGGCATGCCTCTCGGGATTAGCGGAGCCGGTGGGTGCACTGGTGTTGTGGGCCGTTCTGGCCGTTGTGTATGGCTCAGCCGTATTTTCGCCTCCGCCGTTGCTTTTGGGAATGATTTCCGGTGGGATTGCCGGCATCATGGTCTTTATCAGTGTGGACGAGCTTTTGCCCGCTTCCCGTGCGTATGGGAAGGGGCATGATTCACTGGTCGGCCTGGTTGCAGGCATGGCGATGATGGCCGTGAGCCTGCTGCTGCTTTGAACCGCATACGTTTCGGGCTCTGTTGTTCGCTGCTGGGAGAGCGGTTCGGTCAAAAAGATTCGAGCCTTGAACGTGTTCCGGCACGAAGGCTCAGCAGCCCCAAACGCATCCTGAATCTGTTTTGGGTTGGGGAAGAACGCCTGATGCGGGGAGAATCGGGCGGGACATGCCGCGAAAACCGTTTTCGTGCGGTGCCTGGGTGTAGACGTGCGGAATAATGCTCCACGGGGAATTGCGGGCTCCCTGCCGCGAAGGTTCCCGGTAATACTTTTTGGAAATTACAGCTTGCCTTTTTGGCCGTAATTTGAGACAATAATTGCTGTTTCTGGAGAGGTGGCCGAGTGGTCGAAGGCGCAAGACTGGAAATCTTGTGTACTCCTTGTGGGTACCGAGGGTTCAAATCCCTCCCTCTCCGCCAGTTTGCAAAACCGCAGGTTGTCAAAGGATAACTTGCGGTTTTTCTTTTCTCCGGGGAAGGCGGCGAGCCGAGCAGGAGCGGGTGTACGCTTCGCTTGGCGATGGGCAGATGGGGGTTATGTGCGGGGCAGGGCGGGGAGCGCGTCATTCCAAGAGGCGAGACGGCGGGCTTCGGGCGGGAAGTCTTGCGGCGGCGCGTTGGGCGGCGGGCAGACGTAAGTTTGTGCAATACCGGCGGCGAGAGCGGCCAGACTGCCCACGCGGGAATCCTCAAAGACCACGGCCTCATCAGGTTGGATGCCAAATCGTTTCAGCGCCAGCTGGTAGCCATCGGGCGCGGGTTTTCCCCTGGGCATGTCATCGGAAGGAACGGAGCGTTCCAAGTCGAACAAAGCCGCGAGGGCACATCGGCGAAGATTGGTTTCAATCGTGCGGCGCGGGCTTCCGGAGACGTAGGCGCAGGGAACGCCTGCGGTACGAAGGGCGCGGAGAAGTGCCGCGGCGGGGGCAATCAGGGGCGGCGCCAGCGCAAACAGACGGTCGAACTCCACGCAGAGACGCGCCCCAAGGGCGGCTGCAGAAAGGTCGCCAACGGTTTCCGGGAAATGAAGTTGGAGCGCGCGGTGGGCATCGGGCCATGCGAGGCCGTAGGTCAGGCGCGAAAGGGCAGCGGCAGATGTGTGTGCGCCCAGACGTTCAAAGAGAAGCGCAAGGGCTTCGGCCCAGAGGCGCTCGGTGTCGAAAAGGGTGCCATCGATATCGAAAAAGGCGGCTTTTGGCAAGGTGTTCATGGCGGGCAGTGTAGCAAAACTCCGCGTTTCGGCAGGATGTGTTATTATACCGTGCGTCTGGGGCTGGTGCCCTGGCGCAAGGGGTAGAGACTTGATTGAGGGATAGAGAGACGCCATGGAGCTTTCCTTTCTTTCTGCACATCGCGATACCATTATTTTGGGTTTGGATTTATTTGGAACGGCTGTCTTTGCCGTGACGGGGGCGCTGCGCGGGTTCCGCAGTCATTTGGATGTGTTGGGTGTGGTGGTGCTGGCGTGCGCGGTTGGTGTGGGCGGGGGCATTACCCGCGATGCGCTGATTGGCGCTACGCCAGTCGCGGCGTTTCAGGATGGGCGCTATCTGATTCTTTGTGCGATTGTGGGGGCAATCACGTTTTATTTGGCGCCGCGGCTGGGCGATCGTTGGAATATTATTCCCGTGCTGGATGCGGTAGGGCTGGGCGTTTTTACTGCCATTGGCTGTGAAAAGGCCATGCTTTACGGCTGCGAGTGGGTGGCGGTGGCGTTGTGCGGCGTGATGACGGCTGTGGGCGGCGGGGTTATCCGTGATGTGCTGGCCATGCGCATTCCGGCGGTTCTGCGCAGTGATTTTTATGCAACGGCCGCGTTGATTGGCGGTCTGCTCTTTGTGATTCTCTCCCGCTGCGTGCCGCAGGTGGATTATTTTGGGCGTTTTCTGATCGTTTCGGGCACGGTGCTTCTCATCCGCCTGATTGCCATGCGCTTCAAGTTTCGCCTGCCAGAGGCGCATTCGATTCCGTCATCGCAGCGCTGGCGCCTGCGTTATCCGCGCCTTCGCCTTCCCAAGGAATAAGTGGCCATGCCGGACCCTTCTTGCTCTCTCAAAATGGTGTATGTGTTCCCCAAGCGTATTCGAAAAGAGGTGGAGCGCGCGTGGGGCGTTGCGCTTCCTCCCCATCTGCTTAATATGGGGCAGGGCGGCCAACTGCGGCTGGAGAGGGCATGTAAGCTTTGGGCGCCGCTTCGGTTGGAGCGGATTGACAGCGCGCTCGGCGCGTATTCTTACACCAGTTCGGAATTGTTGGGCGTAACCGTGGGGCGTTATTGCTCGGTTGCCGATGGGGTCTCCTTTGGTCTCAAGTCACACCCCCTCGATCGTCTCTCCACCTCTCCGTACTTCTACATCCGCCATTCGTTTCCTGGTCAGGAGGGAGCCTTTCCCGCGCCTTATGATGACGCCGCCGCGCCCATTACCGTTGGGCATGATGTCTGGATTGGTCACCGTGCGATTATTATGGGCGGCGTAACGATCGGTAACGGTGCGGTTATTGCCGCCAACGCGGTGGTTACCCGGGATGTTCCGCCCTATGCTATTGTTGGCGGAATTCCTGCTAAAGTGATTCGGTATCGTTTTGACGAGGCCACGATCCGTGCGATTGAAGACCTGAAGTGGTGGGATTATGATCTTTCTGCCTTGTCCAGACGCATTGATTGGCGGGATCTGGCCGGTACGCTCGACACGCTTCGACAGGCGATCGCTGCGGGTGAGCTTCCTCGGCTTGAACCGCCTGTGGTGACTCTGGCAGCGTTCGCACCTTTTGCCCGCCGTCGGCGGTTCTACTGTCGTTTCGGCCGGGGTGCCCGGATGCTCAAGCTGTTTGGCCGCTGGGTCTGCTGCCGCCTTCCTGAATTGCCATCTTCTCGTCTATGACCTCGCCCGCACTTTCCATCCTCTGCCCTGTCTATAATGCGCTCCCGTTCCTGACGGAGCTGCTCACAAGTCTTCGTCGGCAGACAGCGCGTGATTGGGAAGCGATTTTGGTAGACGACGGTTCGCGTGATGAGTCGCAGGCGGTGTTGGCCGAAACCATCCGCGCGGATGTGCGTTTTCGGGTGATAGCTCAGCGGAATGCCGGTATCTGTGGTGCTCGCAACCGCGCTCTTGAGGCTTTGCGCGGACGTGCGTTTATGCACCTGGATCAGGACGATATTCTTCCGCCTTATGCGGTGGAAGTGCTTGAACAGGGCGCTCGGGAGAGCGGCGCAGCCTTGGTTGTTGGGCGGATGTGCCCATTCTCCGAGACGCCTCCGCCGCTTGACGCATCGCCTGGGTATACGTTGTTGGAGGGGGCACGGTGGCGAGAAGAGCTGATTGCAGCCATTACTAACCCGCTTCACGGCGGTCTTGCTTTTCCAAGCTGGAATAAGCGCTATGACCGCGCTGCATTCGGTGCTTTTCGGTTTTTACCCGTGCGTTATGGCGATGACACGTATTATACGCCCCTTACGCATCTGGCCGTCTCCCGTGCGTGTTTGCTAAATGCAGTTACCTACTTTTGGCGTACGGGGCACACGTCCGGTTCATGCGGCACGTGTTCTCCCGTTTGGATCGCCGGTTATGCTCAGGCGCTTGCCCAAGCCGCCGCGCTTCCCATCGAGCCTCGCTTTCGCCGCGCATATCACCGCGCTCTGATGACGCCTTTTAAGTGGGTGGGGCACACCCTCATTCGCTTTTGGATCGCCCCTGGCACGGTTCGTCGGAACGCTGAGGCCGCCCAGGCCATTCGGGAGGTGTTTGCGGTATTGCTGCCACGGGCTCTGGAGCTTCCGTTGAAATGGCGCCTGCGCTTGTGGGTGATGCGCCGGGGGTGGTGGCGTCTGGCGCAGATGCTCTGTCGGAAATAACACAGCCGAAGCCTTAGGGTGCTGTTTTTACGGTTGGTTTTGGCTTTGGCGTCTTCGGCGGAGGGTGGTTTTAGACTTCCGCTCAGAGGTTTTTTCTTTTCGTTTGGGCGCTTTCTGCGTCTTGTTCTGACTTTGCCCAGAGGCTGAGGGGGTAGTGAGGGGCAGGGTTGAGGGGTAACCCTTCCTAGGCGGGAGAGACGACGCAGGGTTGGATAAAGCTCGGCGGGGAGGGGGTAAAGGAGTGAACGGGCGGCGGCGGTTTTTGTTATGATAAACAGCGTCATGCATGTGCTGTACATCTTCATCGACGGCGTCGGCTACGCCCCGGCGGGAGAGACCAATCCCGTTTGCCCGGCGGTTTGCCCCACGCTGTGCCGGCTGATGGAGGGGGCTGTTCGGCTGGATGCGTGCCTGAATGTGCCGGGGCTGCCGCAATCGGCCACCGGGCAGGCTACGCTCTATACCGGCGTGAATGCCGCGCAGGTGATGGGGCGGCATAAGGAAGGATTTCCCGGGCCAACGCTCTGTAAGCTCTTGCAGGAGGACAATCTCTTTATGGCGCTGCATCGGCGCGGACTGCGTGTTTGTTTTGCGGATGCCTACTTTGCGGATACCGCCG
Source organism: uncultured Lentisphaeraceae bacterium (assembly GCA_937892925.1). Classification (GTDB taxonomy): domain Bacteria; phylum Verrucomicrobiota; class Kiritimatiellia; order RFP12; family DVOR01; genus Spyradenecus. The sequence goes on along the minus strand of CALBHX010000031.1, from coordinate 26,697 downwards.
AAGAGCTGGCGGCGCGTCGGTTTAAGAGTGTAACCACGATCATGTCGCTTACGGAGCCCGATACCCTGCGCTTTCAGCGCGATATGCTCGCCGGGCGTGCGGTGGTGCATGATTTAACGCGTGCGGCTATTGTGCCGAAAGGGTATACCGGCCCCTTGATATCGCCCGAAACCGCCGCCGAACAGCTGCTTTCCATTGCGGCAGAGAACGACTTCACACTCTTTGAGTATTTTCTCACCGATATTGCGGGGCATTCGCAGGATCGCACCCGCGCCGAGCAGGTGTTGCGCTCGCTGGACGCTTTTCTAACGCGGGTTGAGAGCGGGCGCGATGAAGACACCCTGCTGTTGATTACTTCGGATCATGGCAATGTTGAGGATTTGGGCACACGGGGGCATACCTTCAATTCGGTGCCGTTGATCGTTTTGGGCCCTCATGCTGAAGAGGTGTGTGCAGGAGCCGTTTCGTTGATGGATGTGATGCCGCGCTTGCTGCGCGTGTTATAAGGAAGGAGTGTGCGATGAATCGGATGTTTTGGATGGTGGCCGCTGCCGGGCTCGCAGTGTGTGCGCAGGCCGTTACGCTGCAGGCCAATAAACCCTTGCCCGGGCCCTATGCCAGCCAGGCGGATGCGCCGCAGTCGTTTGTAGTGGAAGCCGCCCAGCTAGAAGCTTCGAGTACGGCCATCTTTTCCGCTGCGCTCGCCTTCACGCTTCCCTCGGAAACGCCGGTCTATGATTCGGCGGTGAAGCAATCCAAGCTTGCCATTGTGGCCGATACAACGGGGGAGCTGCTTGTGGCCGATGCCGAAACCCAGGGATGGAAACGCAGCGGTTATGTGGCCGCCGCGAATGTACCCGTCAATGTACGCGCCGTGGGGCGTCTCGCTTCGGGTACGTTGACGTTTACCGTCACCTTTAGTGCCGAAGGTACCGAGCCGAAAACGCTTACGGTTCGTGCGCCTGCTTCCGGTGCCGGGTTCTCGGCTCTCACATTCGAGGGCGAGGGTACCGCTCAGGATATCACGCTGGCCCGCGTTTCCGAAAGCATCCTTCCCTCCGAAGAAAACGGTACGCAGAATGAAGCTGCCGTGGCGCACTATGTGGCCTGGCTCAACGATGCGCAAAAAGGCGGAGCCTTTGCTGCCGATGCCTCTGGCGAATTGCTTCAGAATGCGTTTGCCATGAATGCGGGCGCGGCACCCGCTCTGGCTATCACGGCCTTTGATCCCGCTTCCGGCTTGCTTACTGTCAAGGGGCTTGCCGGCGCCGACGGGGCGCAGACCGCGCTCGATCTTAAAAAAATCTATGGGACGCTCACGCTTATCACTGCGCAAACCCTGGGCGGTGAACAAACGGTTACCCGCGTGAACATTGCCTCTGGCGCGGATGATGCGCAGCTTGTGCGCGTGCCTGTGCCCGAAGATGCCCGCTTCATCAAAGCTTCTGTATCCGTCACCCCGCCCCCTTCCGGAGCCCCTGTAGCCGAGGGCACCCCGGTAACCGAATAACCCTTTCCTCTGCATGATTCCTATAGAAAGACAATCCATGAACGAGAAAAACAGTGCATATGCCGCCGCCGGTGTAGACATCGACAAGAAGATGAGCGGCATTGAAACCATCAAGCAAATGGTGAAAAAAACCGTTACGCCCGGCGTCATTGGCGGCATTGGCAGCTTCGGCGGACTCTTCCAGAGCCCTGGCGCCGATACGATTCTGGTGGCTTCTGCTGACGGCGTAGGCACCAAACTGAAAGTTGCCGCTATGGCCGGCCGCCACGACACCGTTGGGCAAGACATCGTCAACCATTGCGTGAATGATATTCTTGTGCAGGGCGCCACCCCTCTCTTTTTCCTTGATTACATTGGCGCCTCCGTCTTTGACTCGGCCATTTTTAATGATGTGGTTAAAGGCCTTTGCAAAGCTTGTGCTGAGAATGGCTGCGCCCTTCTTGGCGGCGAGACGGCCGAAATGCCCGGGCTCTACCCTGTGGGAGAATATGACCTTGTCGGCACCATTGTTGGGCAGGTAAAGAAAGACCGTGTGATCACCGGAGAGAAGATCGCCGTGGGCGATGTTCTTATCGGCCTCCCTTCCGGCGGTCTGCAAACGAACGGATTCTCTCTTGCCCGCAAGGTGATCTTTGAACAGGAAGGGCTCAAACCCGAAGACCTTCTCCCGGGCACCGAGACCACCTGTGCTGACGCCCTTCTCGCCATTCACAAAAGTTTCCTTAAACCCGTGCTTGGCGTGATGGAAGCGGGCGTGGATATTCACGGCATGGCGCACATTACCGGCGGCGGCTTCTATGACAACATCCCGCGGGTGCTCCCCAAGCATGTGGATGTTACGATTGATTCTGCTGCCTGGGAGGTGCCGCAGGTTTTCCGGTTTATCGGTGAAAAGGGCGGCGTGGCCAAAGAAGAAATGTATCGCGTGTTCAATATGGGCATCGGCTTCATTCTCATGGTTGCGTCTGCTGACGTCGGCGCTGCGCTTAAAGCCCTGGAAGCTGCCGGCGAAAAGCCAGTTATTATTGGCGGCGTAAATCCGGGTCATAAGCAGGTTCACGTGCTCTGAAGCGCCTGCTTGCGCAGACCCTTTTATCGCGGCTGTGCTGCAAGGTCAGCGCAGCCGCGGTTGTTCATTATAGCGTGCTGCTAATAACGGATTGCCGGGGTTTTTGCTTCTGGAGGGGAACGGGTTTGATATACTGATAGGCATGAGTGGCCGAGTTTTCCGCATGTTTATTGTATGCGCAGGCCTGTGCTGGGTGGCAGCGGCCGCCGCGCAGGAGCTTCATGTCCGTCTGTCCCCGGAAACGGTGTATGTGGGGGATGTCTTCCGGATGGAGGTCTCTTCCGAGGAGGCACTGCAGTCGGTGAACTTCACCTTCGCGCCGGAGGTTCAGACGGTGAGCCGGGGGCAGCAAAGTGTCTCCATTAATGGGCGTGTATCTTCCTCTTTCGTTTTCCAGCTTGTTCCTGGAACAGAGGGGCCCTGCCGCCTCACGCGCCTGACGGCGCAGACGCAAGCCGGTAAAACGCTGACGTTTCGTGGGCAGGCGGCGGTTGCCGTGCAGCCGCTGGAGCCCGATCCCGCTATCGCGATTTCGCTCACGGCCGATCCGGAGCGCCCCATGCCCGGGGATGCCGTTACCCTTCGGCTGGACGTGCGCGCCCCCGCGCTGATGCTCAATGGGCGCCCCCGTTCACCCTTCTGGTCGCAGGATCTCTTTGGGCGCCAGGTTGAGGCGCGCCCGCGTGTCAGCCTGCAGGCCGAGCTGGGGGACGATTCCCCTCTTCGCCTGACGGGGCGAGCCAGGAGCTCTGAGCCGGAAATTGAGGGCGGAACCAACTGGGTCTGGCGTGTGGAGGTGCCGTATGTGGCGACACGTGCAGGCGAACAGTTCTTTCCTGCGCCCATTGTGAATGATCGTCGGGTGGCTTCCATTAACGACGCGGGAGAAGCGCAATGGGTGCGCTGCCTGGCGCAAGGCAAGCCGCTTACCGTTACGGTTGTCCCTCCGCCCACAGAAGGCCGCCCGGAGGGGTTCATTGGCGCGATCGGAAGGCACTTTTCCGCTGAGGCAGAGGTGGATGCGCATAACGTGCGGGTGGGGGATCCCGTTCGATTGACGGTGCGGCTCTTCTCCGATGGCGACCCCACGCTTTTGCGTCCGCCGGCCTTTTCTGCGCCGGAGGGGTTTCGTGCCTATGGCGAGCCGGCTCGGGAGCGCTTTGAGGGAGGGTGTGCCTTTGCTTTCAATCTGCGCCCTATCCGTGCGGGGCTTTTGGAGATCCCACCATTGTCGCTGGCGTGGTTTGACCGTGCGGCAGAGGTTTACCGAGAGGTGGAGACGGCAGTCATTCCTCTGCGCGTGCGCCCTTCGGCGCAATGGGTGCTGATGGGGGAAGAGGAGGGACAGGAGCTGACAGCGCTTCCGCCGCCGTTGATTCTGGGTTTCGGCCTGGAACAGCCCAGAACTCAGCCCGCCCGATGGGCCTGGGCTATACTTGCAGTGGGTGTTTTTGCTGGGGTGCTGCGGCTTCTGGTGCGCCCGGTGTGCGTGGTGCTGGCGCGGCTGAAGCGCGGATTAGGGCGTCATCGTCCCACCGCGCGAGCCGTGGCGGCACTTCGGGCGGCTCAGACGCCGGACGCAGCGGCGGCGGCGCTTCGGATCTGGGCGGGGCGCCCAGCGTTAACGGCGCCGGAACTGCATCAATTATTGAAGCCTTCGCCGGAGGCCGGGCAGCTCTGCGCGGCTTATGAACGGCTGGAGCAGGCGATTTATGCCGGCGGGCAGGGTTGGCAGGAAGCGCGCGACAGGCTGGCAGAGGTGTTGCCCCAGGTGTGCCGAGTCAAGACGGGGCATTCGAGCGTGTGTGCGGTGTTTTTCTTGGCTGCGCTGATCATTTTTCCAGCCGAAGGGCGGTCTGCTGAGCCGGATGTCTTTGTACGGGAACGCGCGGAGGCACGAGCTGTTTCGGCTACATCGCCTGAAGCCTACGCCCAGGCGGCCGAGTTGTGGCTGGGGCTGGCGCGTGGGGGGGATTGGAGCCGTGCCACGCTGCTCAACGGCGCCTCCTGCGCCATTTTGGCGCGGCGTCAGGTGCTAGCTCAGGCCTTATTGACGCGTTATCGCTGGGCATATGGTTCGGATGCTGCTGCAGCGCAGGCGCTGCGTGCAGCGTATGAAACGGTTGGGGAGCCGGTGCCCCTGGGAGCCGTTATATGGCCGCCAAAGGGCGGCGTAGGGGTGTTGGCCGATGGCGCCTGCGTGGCGGCGGGGCTGTGTCTGCTGGTTTGGGCATGCCTGGGGCGGCGGCATGTCCGTGTAACGGCGTCATTGGCGGTATTGGCCATGGCGATGCTGGCGCTGTGGGTCATGGCGTGGGTTCGATTACATGCGCCGCTTCCGCAGGCCGCAGTGGCGGCTGCGGCCGTATCGGCGGCGCAGGGGGAAGGAAACAACCCATGAGACATGGTTGGATAATTGCGGTGCTGACGGCTCTGTGGACGCTGCGGCTGGGAGCGGAATTGGTCTCGGCAGCTTGGAACACGGTGCCGGCCGCACCGGTCTATGTGGGGCAGCCATTTGAACTGGTGCTGGATGTGGTGACGGATGCGGACGAGGAGATTACCGATTTGGTGCTGGATCAGGGGCCTCAGCGTGTCCCCGAGGCGCAGCAGGTGTTTCGCGAAGGAATCCGGCGGCGGACGCGTTTTTGCTGGCGTGAGTGTGCTAAAGTGTCCAAGTTGACGGCCATTCCTGAGGCGCGGCTGACGGCGCAGTTGACGACGGTGCAGACGTTTGGGTTTATGCGTTCGGCTTCAAGCCAGGTGAAGCAGGTGCGTGTGCCGGCGTTCAGTTATGAGGTGGTGCCTTTGCCGGCGGCGGCCAAAGGCGCAAGCGTGGGCGTTTTTTCTCTCCGTCTGACGGCTGACGCGCCGGACTTTGCCGCCGGCGATGTGGTAGAGGTGTCGGCCGTGGCGGAAGCACAGGTTGGCGAGCTCCCAGAAACATTCGCTTTTGGGTGGCAGACTTCGCCGCGTGGGCGGGTGTATCCCTGGCGGATAATCAAGCGGACACCGCGGCGCATAGAGGCGCGGGCCTGGCTGGTGCCAGAAGCTGCCGCTGGAGAATTGACGCTTCGATTGAGCCCCATGACGGTGTTTGACGTGCGTACACGCCAGATTTCTACGGTGGAAGCTGCGCCGTTGAAGCTCCGGGTAAAACCGCTTGCTGAGGAGACGGAGGTCTCCGTGGCGGAGGTGGCACTCGGGGGATCGGAGGGCGGTAAAGGGCTTCCGCTTCGTTTTGCGCCCTCGGCCGCCGCGCCGGTTCTGGGTGCGTTGGGGGCGCCCTGGCGTGTGATAGGGCGGCGCAGGGGCTGGGTATGCGTGGAAAGCGCCGCAGGCTCGGGGTGGCTTCCAGAGCGAAACTTGAAGCAAGAGGGGGCAGAATGATCTTTTCACATCCCTGGATATTGTTCGCATTGGGACTGGTGCCGGTGTTTGGGGTGTTGGCAGTGTGGCGGCTGCGGGTGAACGCTCGGCGGCTGGCGGCGTTGTCGCGCCATGCGCCGCCGGTTTCCCGGCGGGTTCGGGTGCAGGTGGCGTTGGTGCTGGCGGCGATGGCTGTGTTGCTGGTCGCACTGGCCGGGCCGCGCTGGGGGCGTACCACGGAGGAGCTGACGGTGCGTGGGCGCAACTTGATGTTGGCGGTGGATGTTTCACGTTCCATGTTAGCTGAGGACGTCCGCCCTAACCGGCTGGGGCGGGCTAAGGCCGATCTCATTGACTTGGTGGATGCACTTCAGGGCGATCGCGTGGGGTTGCTGGCCTTTCGCGGCAAAGGGGTGGTGCTGTGCCCCATGACTTCCGATCGCGCGTATCTGCGCCAGAGTATTGATGCCTTGGCACCGGAGAGTGCTCCGCCGGGTGAAACGGATCTTGCCGATGCGATTGCCAAGTGCCTGGAAACCTTTGAACGGGCGCAAAGCAGCCATTGTGCTGTGGTGTTGATCAGTGATGGCGAGGATTTGGCCGGACGTGCAGAAGAGCTGGCGCGGGAGGCCGGGCGGCGGAAGATCCCGATCTTTACGGTGGGTATTGGTTCCACGCGCGGCGCTCCCATTCCCACGGCTGCCGGAACATTACAATATGACGGCCGCCCGGTGGAAAGTCGGCTGACGGAGAAAACACTTCAGGTCATTGCTTCGGCCAGTGGCGGGCGGTATATTCCGCTGGGATCTGCCGGTACGGCGCAAACCACGCTTGGCGCGGTTTATTCCCGTTGGCTTACCCGACTGGCCGATGAGGAAGCACGGGAACAGGTGGAGCAGGCGTTCGCCGATCGGACGGCGCTGGTGGCGGCTTTGGGTACCCTATTGCTGTTGGCGGCGGCGGCGCTCTCGACCGGGCGGGTTGGACGCTTGGCTGTGCTGTCAGCGGCGATGTTTTTGGTTGGGGGGCTTGCTGCCCGTGAACCGGCTCGTGAGGGGCAGCGCGCTTATCGGGAAGGGCGTTTTGAGGAGGCCGCGCAGGATTATGCGGCTGCGCGGTTGGCGGCAGAGCCTTCACAGGCTGCGCTCTATGCTTATAATGAAGCACTGGCCTGGCAAAAGGCCGGCAGCGTGACGAATGCGCTTGCGTGTGTGCGCCTGGCGGTGGATCATCATGATTTTACCGCGCGTGCGGCAACGTTGGAGGGGGCGCTTCTCTTGTCGCAGGCTGCTGAAACTGGCAATGACCCGGAGACTCGGCTGGCGTTGCGTGAGGAAGCCTTGCAAGCCTTTACTCGAGCCTTGCAGGCCGAACCTTCCGAACGCGCACGGCGAAATCTCGCTCGGGCGCAGTCCGGACTGGAGGCACTCCGCCGCGAGGCGCGCCGCGCCGCCGCGGTTAAAGCCGCCAAGGGGCAGGGTTTGGGGCAGCTGGTGCCTGCGCTGCTGCAGCACCAGCGGGCGTTGATGAAGGCCGTGCCGGAGGTTTATTCCATCGCCTCTGCTGAAACGCGCATCCGCCAGGCCGATCAATTGGCTGCGGATGTTCGTGCACAGGCGGATCGCTGGTTTCCGGTATTGGAAGCTCTTCCGCAGGCTGTCACGAACGAAACGCTTCGCATGGAGCTGGCCGCGCGCGGCGCTGCCGAGCAGGCGCGGCTGGAGCGTGCTGCGGAGGCTTATGAGGAACTCGCCGGCGACGTCTCCCCGCTAGCGGAAGGGGAGCCCTTCACCTATGACCTATGGAAAACGTTTGCCGATCCGCCAGCACTGAATGCCGAATCCATCGCGGTGCAGACCAATGCGCTCACGTCGCTCACGCGCTATCAGCCTGCCCGCGATGATGAGACAGAGGTGCTCGCGTTGACGCAGCAGTTTCGCCTGATTTTTCCCGATTGGGCGGAGCAGCAATTGCAGCAGGCCGCAGCCTCTACCAATGCTCCGCCTGCGTTCACGGAGGCTGACCGCGATGTAATTGCCCGCACAGCGGATGCCACGGTGCCGCTGTTGGCGCCGCCGGTCTCGCCTGAACGGAAACGTCAGGTAATGGAAAATCTTCTCCTGATCCGCAAGCATCTGCCGCGCTCTAATGCGCCCCAGAATGCGCCGCAGCAATCACCGCAGGCCAATCCAAAACAGCAGCCTCAGCCGCAACATGAGGAGCAGCAGAAGCAGGCCCCGCGGGATCAGAAGGCCGAGCAGAAACCGGAACGTTCGCCGGAAGCACAACAGGAAAAAGCCAAAAAAGAAGATTTGCAGGCGCTGCTTCAGAAAGCAGCTGATCGACAGCAGGAACACGAGAAGGAAAAACAGCGGCGTCTTCGCCAAGCTGTTCCCCCCCATGCGCGTGATTGGTAAATCCGCATCCGGGCGAAAGGTATTTTCACCTATCCGGCGTAACGGTGTTCGGCGGATTATGGATATTTGGGGAAAGGGAAAAGTTTTCGGAAGGTGAAAAAACGATTGACGGAGGGATGGGCGGTTTGCTATAGTATGTTCACTTTTCTGCGGGCGTAATTCAATGGCAGAATAGGAGCTTCCCATGCTTCTTACGAGGGTTCGATTCCCTTCGCCCGCTCCAGAATGGGCTGTTAGCTCAGTTGGTTAGAGCACTACCTTCACACGGTAGGGGTCGCTGGTTCGAGTCCAGCACAGCCCACCATTTTGTACGAATTGAGCCCGGGTCTTACAGGAAGATTCGGGTTGTTTTTTTCTTGGGGCTTCGGTTTCTGGTTTTAGAATGGGGGTGTGAGGTGTTGCTTTGGGGAACGTGCTGTATTGCACGGGGTGTGTGTTTAGGAAAGTTTTTATGAAAAAGGTTTGACAGGCAGAAGGGGGTTTTGTTATCTTATGGCCTCGTGCGTTGCGGCGTAGGCTTCCGCATATGCGGGTGTAGCTCAATGGCAGAGCTCCAGCCTTCCAAGCTGGCTACGAGGGTTCGATTCCCTTCACCCGCTCCATACGTCTTTTGCCGGGGTGGTGAAATGGCAGACACAGCAGACTCAAAATCTGCCGCCCCTAAAGCGTGAGGGTTCGAGTCCCTCCCCCGGCACCAGTTTAGATGTTTCTGCAATGTGCAGGAAAGGCAACCTTTCGGGGTTGCTTTTTTGTTGGCGCGTCGTTTCATTGTGCCAGCAGGGCGCAGCGGGAGGGTGGATGGGGTTGGAGAGGAGTTGTTTTGGGGCATGTGATGTGCTATCATAATCTCAACGATTGAGGCGTGGTTGCCTCGGAGAGAGAAAAAGGAGATTTCTGATGGAACTGAAAGGCAGCAAGACGGAGAAGAATCTGCGAGAGGCGTTTGCCGGCGAGTCGCAGGCGCGGAATAAGTATACCTATTTTGCTTCGGTGGCGAAGAAGGAGGGGTATGTTGAAGTTGCCCGCATCTTCGAGGAAACGGCGAACAATGAGAAAGAACATGCGAAGCTGTGGTTTAAGCATCTCCAAGGGATTGGCGACACGGTGGCGAATCTGAAGGCAGCCGCTGCAGGAGAGAACTTTGAGTGGACAGAGATGTATAAACGGATGGCTGAGGAAGCGGAGGCTGAGGGGTTCACGGAGATTGCCCGCCAGATGCGCGGGGTGGCGGAGATTGAGGCGCGGCATGAGGCGCGCTATACTGCGCTTTGTAAAAATATCGAGACGGGCGAGGTGTTTGTTCGCGCAGGGAAGAATCGTTGGGAATGCCTGAACTGCGGGGCGATTATTATCAGTGAGCAGGCGCCGGAGATGTGCCCGGTGTGCAAGCATCCGCGTGCGTATTTTGCCATTGCAAAGGATTGAATGGTCGTTCTGGAGCATAGGCTCTGGTGAGTGGATAAACAAAAAGCCCCCGGCAGGATCGGGGGCTTTTTGTTTGAGACGTGCGCGAGGTTAGGCGCGGGCGGCGGGTTCGAGGCCGCCATAGCGGCGGTGGCGCGTGGAAAAGGCTTTGAGGGCGTCCTGAAAGTCCTTTTCTGAAAAGTCTGGCCAGAGGACGGGGGTGACGTAAAACTCGGCATAACTGGCTTGCCAGAGGAGGAAGTTGCTGAGGCGGAGCTCTCCGCTGGTGCGGATAATGAGATCGGGGTCTGGGACATCGGGCAGGTAGAGGTGGCGGGCAACGGCTGCTTCATCGATTGTTTCGGGGTTGATTTTCCCTTTTGCGGCGAGGCGTGCCAGTGCACGGGCGGCGTGGGCGATTTCCGTTCTACCGCCATAGCTCAGGCAGACGATGAGCTGGTTCTCGTAGGCAGCGGTTTCGTTTTCGACACGTTCCAGAGCTTCACGCACGGCAACGGGGAGGTCTTCCCGGCGCCCCATGATGCGAAGGCGGACGCGGTTTTCGTGAAGCATGGGGGCTTCCTGGGTGAGATAGGCCACCAGCAGGTGCATGAGGGCTTCGACTTCTTCGCGTGGGCGTTTCCAGTTTTCGATGGAGAAGGCGTAGAGTGTGAGGTAACGGATGTTGGCGGCGCGGCAGTATTGCAGCACACGCCGGACGGTTTCTCCGCCGGCGCGGTGTCCTTCTGAACGCGGAAGGCCGCGGGCTTGCGCCCAGCGGCCGTTACCATCCATAATGAAGGCAATGTGTTCCATTAGATGCCGATGCGCAGGGTGGATTCACGGGCGGGGCCGATGGAAAGGATGCCGAGCCGTCCTCCGGAGAGCTCAATCAGGCGCTCAACATAGGCTTTGGCCTTGAGGGGGAGCTGCGCTATGTCGGTGATATGTGACGTTTCTTCGAGCCAGCCGGGCATGGTTTCGTAGACGGGTTTGCAGCGAGCGAGCTCGGCGGCAGTCGAGGGCATGTCTTCGATGCGTTTACCATCGAGCTCGTAGGCCACACAAATTTTGATTTCGGGGAGAGTGTCCATGACGTCCAGCTTGGTTAGAGCCCAGAAGTCCACGCCATTGACCATTTGGGCATAGCGGGCGACAACGGCGTCGAACCATCCGCACCGCCGGGGGCGGCCGGTAACGGCGCCAAACTCATGGCCGCGTTCGGCAAGGAGGCGCCCCACATCGCCGAAGTCTTCGGTGGGGAAGGGGCCTTCGCCCACGCGGGTGGTGTAGGCTTTGATCACGCCGATTACGCGGTCGATGCGCCGGGGGCTGAGCCCGGAACCGATGCAGGCGCCGCCGGAGGTTGGGTTGGAGGAGGTGACAAAGGGGTAGGTGCCGAAGTCGATATCAAGCATGGTGCCCTGGGCGCCTTCCAGAAGGATGGATTTACCGGCGCGGTCGGCGGCGTGGATGAAGGGAATGGTGTCAAGGATGTAAGGGCGGAGGCGCTCGGCGGCTACGCGGTAGGTCTCAACAAGCTCATCAGCGTTGAGGGGTTCGGCGTGAAGATAGGCCAGTTTGATGTTGGTTTCAGCTACTTGTTCGCGAACGAGGTCAAGGAAGCCGGGTGTGAGCATGTCGCCGCAACGCAGGCCGGTGCGGGAGACTTTGGCGGCGTAGGCCGGCCCAATGCCGCGGCCGGTTGTGCCGATTTTTTTGCCGGCAGGCCGGGCCGCTTCGTCGGCTTTGTCAAGGGCGCGGTGGTAGAGCATAACCATTTGCGTACGGGTGGAGATGAAGAGTCGCCCTTTGCATTCAATTCCGGTTTTCCGGAGCATCTCGATCTCATCGATGAGGTCGAGGGGGTTCATGACCACGCCGTTGCCGATGATGCAGGTTTTGCCTTCGTGAAGGATGCCGGAGGGAACGAGGCGAAGAACACGTTTCTCGCCATCGGCAATGACGGTGTGCCCGGCGTTTGAACCGCCTTGATAACGCACAATGATATCAGCCTGCGCCGTAAGCACATCGATGATTTTTCCTTTGCCTTCATCGCCCCATTGCGAGCCAATCAACACGGTATTCGGCATAGTCTGCTTCCTTCGTTGTAGGGCGCTGCATCCAACGCAGCGCAAACGTGTGCGGAGAATAGCACATTTCATGCGCGGGCGCAAATGACAGCCCGTGCGGTTGTGGAAGACGCGGGGTGCCGTTTCTGCCGAAGGTGCGTACAGGTTGGCTGCCGGCCGCTTCAGAGCTGAGGAATCCGGCCGGATAGCGTGTGTGGGTGGCTGTTTTTGAAAAGCATACAGAAATGGGCGCAGGGAGGTTATGGCCGTGTGGTTTCTGCGAGCGGGGGTATTTTATGTTATGCTCTTCCCAAGAGATGGAGGTTCCGCACCGATGCATGAATCTGAACAGCACACCCTTGTTATGCCTACAGTGGCGCCGCACAGCGCTGCCGGGCAGAAACCGCATCTTTTAGTTACGGCCGGCCCGCTGGAGGGGCGCGAATATATCTTGTCCAAACTGCCCTACTCCATTGGTTCGGGATTGGCGAATGATCTTTCGATCGCGGATTCTACGGTGTCGCGCCGACATTGTGAAATTGTGGAAGATGAGCATGGCAATCTGTTGATTTCGGATTTGGGCTCTACGAATGGCACATGCATTGAGGGGGTGAAAGTATCTTCTGCGCGCTTGGCTCCGAATACAGAAGTGCAGCTGGGGCGAACACGAATTGTTGTGCCGCTGGTGCAGGATCGCCCGGAGCTGACGATGAGTGCGCGTGAGCAGTTTGGCCGCACCATTGGGCGCACACCGCTGATGCGCCATGTGTTTCATTTGGCTGAGCAGGCGGCTGCTTCGGAAAGCCCCGTACTCATCTTGGGAGAATCGGGCACTGGCAAGGAAGAGCTGGCCGGTGATATTCACGATTTGTCTTCTCGGCGGGACGCGCCCTTTATTGTGTTGGATTGCAATGGGTTTGATTCTCTGGAGTTGGCGAAACGGGAGCTTTTTGGTGATGCGCACGCTCGGGGCGCACTGGAGCTGGCCAGCGGCGGGACACTTTTTGTCGATTCGATCGATCGTTTGCCGGCGGATGCTCAGCCGCTGTTGCTGCGGGCCGTGGAGACGCGCGGCGATGTGCGGTTTATTGCCGCGTCTAAACAACCGCTTGGCGATCTGGCGCGAGACGGGCGGTTTTATCGTCCGCTCTTCTGTGCGCTGGCGGTGATTGTGATTGAATTGCCGCCGCTGCGCCGCCGGCGGGATGATTTGCCGTTGCTGATGCGCCAATTGGCCGACCGTTTGCATGTGAGCGATGAGGTGCGTGCCTGGACGGAGCAGGGATCAACGTTGGCTTTTCTGCGGCGCTATGAGTGGCCGGGAAATATTCGGGAACTCCGCTCGCTTTTGGAGCGCCTGCAATCGTTGGGGCGTATTCCGGCAGATATTGGTGCGTTTCTTCAGGGGGCGGTAAAGCCTGAGGTGACAGATGAAGCGGCGGAGGGGCATGCTTTTCAGATTTCGGCAGATCGTCCGTTCAAGGATCTGAAGAACGAATTAATTGAAGAGTTTGAGCGGAAGTATTTAAGCGACCTGTTGGCGCGTAATGCGCAGAATATATCGCAGTCGGCTCGAAGTGCCGGGATTGAGCGTGCCTATCTTCAGCGGTTGATCCGTAAGTATGGGATGCGTAACACCGATTGAGCAATGCGGAGGGAACGATGGGTTATCTTGCGCAACTTCACGGTGTACTGGCAGAGAAAGCTCCGGCGGAGCTTTTGATTGACTGCGGCGGTGTGGGCTATCAGGTGGCCGTGCCGCTCTCAACGTTTGATCGGCTGCCGCCTGTCGGGGGAGAGGTTACGCTGCGTATTCATCACTTGGTGCGTGAGGATGACCAGCTGCTTTTTGGGTTTGCCACGGAGCGGGAGCGGCAGTTTTTCCGGACGCTTCTGGGGATTTCCGGGATTGGGCCGAAGCTGGCACTGGCGGTGTTGAGCGGGTTGACGCCTGGAGAATTGGCTATGGCCATTGCGGAGGGAGATGTCCGCCGCTTATCTTCAATCTCTGGTATTGGCAAAAAAACGGCTGAGCGGATGATCGTGGAGCTGAAAGACAAGGTGGATCCTTTGGAAGCGGCGGCTCTGCGTGGAAAGGATGCTGCGGGTGTTGGCGCTCCGCCGGCTTTGCGCGATGCGATTCTCTCGCTTGTGGCGCTGGGTAACAAGGCGGAAGACGCACGGGCGCTGGTGCAGGCGGCTTATGAACGTAACCCTCAGGCTTCTGTTCAAGAGCTGATTCGGGTGGCCTTGCGTAAATAAGGATGGTGAAGATGAAGAATGGAGCGAAAACGGGGCGGGCAGGGCGATACGCGGCAAGGTATTTGATAGGGGCTGTAAGTGTGGTTGGGGTGCTGGTGGGGTGTGTGCAGAAGCCTGATATTGCCGCGGATGCCGCGCTGCATCGGCAGGCGGCAGCAGCCTTTGAGGCCGGGAACTACGCGCAGGCGCGGCGATTGATTGCCCGCGCTGACCGGCTCCAGGTGCCGCAGGCTGAGCTGTGGCGGCGGACGCTGGAGCTGCGGATGGTCTTGGCTGGGGAAACGCCGAGCGGAGAACTGCGGCGTTTCCTTGACGCATGGGCGGCGCACCGTTCGGACTGGTCGCCTGCTGATGCCGCAGAGGCGGAGCTGGCGCTGGTGGAAGCGCTGAAGCCCGCCCTAGCGGCCGATTGGCTTTATGATTTGGACGCCAACACGTGGCCGGCTGCACAGCAGACGCGTTACAATCTTTTACTGAGTGAGTTGCAGAAGGGGCAACCAGCCTTGCGTGATGAACAGGTGGCGCGCTGGCGGCTGGCTATCCGTGGACTTTATGAGGCTGGGAACTTGACCGCAGCTGCGCGGGAGGCGGCGCGGTGTGCTCGCGAGGATGCATCGGTTGAGTCTGCGCTGCTTGCCGCTGAGCTGTACCACGAGCTGGGAAATCAGCCGGAGCGTGACGCCCAGCTGGCCGCCGCGGAATCGCTTTCGCCGACGGCTGCCGTGCGTGTGCGTGTTGAACAGATTCGTGCGTTGCCGAAGGGTGCGCGTGTGGCATTCCCACGGGTTCCTGCGCAAGAAGAGAGGGAGGTTCAGACGAGATGAATGCAGAAGAGATGACTCGCTTGCGTGAAGAAAATGAGCAGTTGAAGGCAGAGCTCGCCGCTGTGAAGCATCGTTGGGAGCGAGAGTTGGTGATTGCCAAGGCTTCACTGATGACGGTTCAGGATGAATTGGATGCCGTGAAGGCGCGCCTGCGGGCAGCCCTGCTGCGGAATATTGAGGCAGAAGATGAAGTGTTTCGTGTGCGGGAAGAGGCTGCCCAGGCGGTGAAGACCGCATTGGAGGACAAACCGCATGAGTGAGGGGGATACCCGCCGGTGGTCGCTCCGAAGCGCCGGGGCGGAAATCTGTAACAACAATGTGCCCACGGCTATGCTGCTTCAATGGGCAAACAAGGGGTTGATCAAGCCGGGAAGCCAGTTGTCGGCCGATGGCAAAACCTGGGTGCCTGCCGAAAGTCTTCCGGAATTAGGCATGAGTTGGTACATCCTGGCTCCGGGGCGACCGCCATATGGCCCCGTAACCCGTGTTGCCGCCGAGCTTTTTATTGCCAAAGGGCACTTCCCTCAGGATGCCACCCTTTCGCAGGATCCTGGAGAACAGCCGGTTTCTTCCGAACTGCCGCTTCCGCTTGATCCTGTGCCGGATGCCCATGCACAGGAGGTGGAGGAGCTTCGGGAGAAACTGGTGCTTTTGGAACGCGAGTTGCGCCTTAAAGACCGGCGTATTGATGAATTGCGGCAAGAGGCTGAAGCGCGTCAGCCTGAACTGAATGTGGAAGGTGTGCCGGATGCGGAAGCGCTGGCTGCGGAACTGGAGGGGCTTCGTCTGGAACATGCGCATCTCAAGCGCTCCGCACAGGAGGCTGCTGAAGCCGCCGCCGGGCGTGAGCATGAGCTTCGCCAACGGATTCACACGCTTGAAGTGGCGGTAGAGACGGCTCAGCATGCGCCTGCCGGGGAAAGCGCACAGCCCCCCGATGCAGCGCTCTTTAATATTCTTGCCGGCGAGGCGGAGTGGCTTCGGAAATGTCAGGACGAAGAGGCTAAGCTGCTTGAGCATCTGCGAGAGCTTGCGCATCGCCGATTAGGGCACTTCTCCGACCGGCTGCTTGAAATCCGCCGCTTGGCGGGCGATTCGCCCGAGCAGATGCGGGCCAACGCCCGGCAGGGGATTGCTCCCGTTGCATCTTTTGCTGCTTCGCCGCCCATCCGGCGGGAAACGGCCGACCGAGTGGCCGCTCTGGAACAGGAGCTGACAGCTGCCCGTGAGCGCGAGAGTGGGTTGCAGCGCCGCCTGGTGGCGCAGGAGGGGCAGGCTGCAGAGCTCCGTGCCCGCGTTGCTCAGGCCGAGCGGCAAACGCTTGATTCCCTGAAGCTGGATGCTTCGCTGCAGGAAACCCGTAAGGCATTGAAGCAGGAACAGGATGCTCGCGAGGAGGAACATCGCGAGAATGCGCATATTCAGGAGCAGCTGCTGCGGCGAATCGAGGAATTGGAGCGGCTTTTCCCTGCAGAGGGCGTGCAGGCGCCGCCATCGACTCAGACGGAGACGCCGGAGCCGCAGCTAAGTGCTAAACAGCAGGCTTTTGGATGGCTGAGGCGACATTGAATTCCGAGCTTCCGCCGTTGTTTCTGGCGCCAATGGCGGACTTTACTTCGCCCCCGATGCGTGTGTTGTGTGCAGCGCAGGGAGCCGGGCGTGTTTACACGGAGATGGTAAATGCCGAGGGGATTTGCCGGGGTTCTGAAAAGACATTGTTTCTGTTGGAAACGTTTCCGGAGGAGCGGCATGTCTGGGCGCATTTGTACGGCTCGGATCCTGAACGTGTGGCCGAGGCGGCGCGGCGGGTGGAGGCGTTGGGGCGCTTTGAGGGGATTGATTTGAATGCGGGGTGCCCTGTGCCGCGGATTACCGCGCAGGGAGCCGGTTCGGCGCTGCTTCGGAATTTGCCGCGCCTGGGGGAGATGCTTCGCCGTGTGGTGAAGGCTGTCCGGCTGCCGGTTTCGCTCAAAACGCGGTTGGGGCCGACTCCGGCAACGCCTACCTGGCGGGAGACGCTTCGTCTGGCGGAAGAGGCGGGTGTGGCGAACGTGACGTTTCATGCACGCTACACATCGCAGGGGCACGCTGGGACGGTGTGGCTGGAGACGCTGCGGGAAGCGGTGGCGGCTACGCGGCTTCCGGTTTTTGGGAATGGGTCGGTGGTTGATCGTGCTTCGGCTGTGGCGATGGCGGGGACGGGTACGGCGGCGTTGTTGATTGCGCGTGCGGCGTTGGAGAACCCGGCGGTTTTTCATTTTGGCATGGGTTCGGCTGTGGCGATGGCACGGGAACATCTGGCGTTGGAGATGCGGTATCGACGTTTGGCGGAGCGGTTTTCACGCCTGTCGGCAGAGGCGGCGGCAGTGTTGACTTTCCGGCGGCACATTTTCCGCTACTTTAAAGGCTTACCGGGAGCCAACACGCTGCGCGGCAATCTGATGCATTTGCATACATTAGCCGATTTGGAGGCGGCCATTCAATCATTTGAGCGGGTATGAGGTGGGGGTTGTGTATTCGAGAAATCGGGGAGTGTGGCCGAGCACCGTTATTCTAGATGAAATGGATAACAAAACAGGCGGCACGCCGTTTTGGGTGAGTCCCGCCGTGCATGATTGACCGGATGACAAAGCTCAACGAGGGGGCTCGCCAGCATGGCGTGTTTCTCCACAAGGGGAAATTTTGCAGCCCCAACTGTTTTACAGGGACAAAAGCCGTTGTACAGGCGTTGCCTGCGCTTTCGGGTACGTTATTTTTTAAGCTTTAATCCGTCGTGGAACGCTTCGCCAACACGCGTGGAGACCTGATAATAACCGTGGGTGTAGGGGTCAAATGCGATGGCGTTCACCTTGGACATATCTATTTTGCCATTTGTCATAACGCGTTCATCGGCTGTAACATGAACCACCTTGCCGATGACGCCGCAGCCATATGCGTTTGTCTGGTATTCGATAAACTTGCACTCCAAGCAAATCGGAAACTCATGAATGACAGGGGCGTCCACGGTCTCCGCCTTGCTGGCAGTTAGACCACTGCGCGAGAATTTGTCGGGGACGTTATTGCCGGATTCCACGCCGAAATAGTCTGCTTCGGTTATGTGCGCGACATCGGCGATACTAACGGTAAACGCGCCTCGGGCTTTGATGTTCTGTACGGTCTTGTGGGTTTCGGAGAGATTCAGGACAACGGTGTCCCGCTCCTGCATCGTGCCCCACGCAGCGTTCATCACGTTGATGCTGCCGTCTTCGTTATAAGTTGCAACCATTAGAACCGGCATGGGGAAAATTCCATCGGTAATGTTGAGTTTTGTTCTCATGATAATACCTCCTCACAATCAGGGTTATGACTTGTTCTTCTTATCCATATTATATGCTCAAGCGAATTGTGATTTCAAGTGTTGACGAGGAGAATAAAGGCGTTTAGGAAGATCGTGTCAGGTTCAGGAATCCTCTTGAGCATCTTGACTTGGTGGAGCTGAGCCTTGCTCCTGCCCCCGGTAAGAGCGGGTTATTCATGCAGCTGGAAACGAGGCGAGACGATGAACAAAAACGATAAGGTCGCGGTAGAAAGGAATCGAACAGGGCCTCTGACATGAACCCGTGATACGCTTCATGGAACAGCCCTCTGTTGCGCTGCCGTTTATCAGGCTGACTGAACGAAAGCAGCCGACAGAATCCGACAGCACGTGCGAGCAGGAAAGGCTCGCTGAATACACGCAGGCGGCACTCCATGGAAGATTGCCGATGTGAAGGAAGTCGGATCAAGCGTGTATCGATTTTAAGGATGTTGCTGTTTATCGGTTTGCCAGAGGAGAACTTTCGGCTACTTTTTGGGAAGGGCAATGGGCGTGGTGAACGGGGCACCGTATGATGCGGGCTTGGCGTGGCGTGGGAAATACTTATGGACAGGATGGCGCGGGAGCCGATGGAAAATCTTGACATGTTGGAATGCGCTGAGGGGATAACTTTTTGCTTGCTTACCTTCTGGGCGGTTTGTATAATATGCGCTCATTACGTGAAAGGAAGCGATGAGGCGTTCCAAGGAAGAGGCGATGGAAACGCGGCGAGCCATTCTGCGGGTGGCGCTGGACAGTTTCTCGAAGCGTGGTTATGCATTGACTACGTTTAATGATATCGCGCGGCGGATCCATTTAACGAAGGGGGCCATTTTCTGGCACTTCAAGAGCAAAGAGGATTTATTGGCGGCGCTGATCCTGCATATGCAGGAGTCGTATGACCCGCTGAAGGCTCTGGAGCAGGCTGAGACGCTGGAGGCGATTAAGGAAACGTTTCTGGCGTGGGCGGATGTTTTGGCTACAAACAGTTTGCACCGGCAGTTCATGCAGTTTGTGATGAGCCGGGTGGAATGGAGTGAGGCCTTGACGGCCAAACTGCGCAAGAAGTTGGATAATCTGGTGGTGTCCGATCCCGGGGAGCGCCTGGTGGTGTGCCTGGATCGGCTGAAAGCTTCGGGGGCGGTCGTCTCGCCGTTGACATCAGAGCAGCTGGCAAGCCTGCTGTGTGCGTGTTTCTTTGGCGTGCATCGAGCGATTTACCTTCACAAGAAAACATTTGATTTGCGCCCGACGTTGGAAGCGGGGCTGGAGTTTATCCTTGAAGGAATAAGGAGCAAGTGAATATGGACGAGATGAAAAAGCAGACGGAGCCGGCGGAGGCGAAACGCACATCGGGCGCTGGCATGGTGATTGGGCTGCTGCTGACAGTGGCGGTGGCGTTTGTGCTGGGGTGGTTTTCCGGGAACATCTATTTCAATAGCCGCGAGGCAAAGGCGCAGGCGCAGGCAGCGCAGGCGCGTGCGGCGTTGATGCAGGATCGCCCGGTGACGGTGGAAACGGAGTGTGCGGCATTGCGTGCAATGAATCCGCCCCAGGAGTTCATGGCGCATGTGGAGCCTATTGAATCGACGGATTTGCGGGCGCAGATCGATGGGACAATCGCAGAGGTGTCCTTCAAGGAAGGCACCATGGTGAAGGCCGGAGAGTTGCTTTATCTGATTGATCCGCGGGTGTATGAGGCGCGAGTGGCGCAGGCAAAGGCCGCGCTTGAAAAAGCGAAGGCTTCCAGCGATAACGCAGATCGTTACTATGGGCGTATCAGCAAGGTGGATAAGCGCTCGGTAACGGAAGCGGAGATTGATCAGGCGTATGCAAACATGTTGGAGGCGCGTGCGGCGATTGCGCAGTGTGAGGCTGATTTAAAGAGCGCAGAAATTAATTTGGGATATACGCGGATCACAGCGCCGATTTCCGGGCGCATTGGCAAAAGCCTGCTGAAGAAGGGGGACTACGTGGCGCCATCGATGGGGTCGCTCGCTCGCATTGTCCAGACCGATCCAGTGCGCGTCGTCTTTTCCGTGCCGGACCGGGAGTCGCTGCAGGCTGCGCGGATCGTGAAAGAAAAGGGAAGTGCGACGGAGGCCATCCGGGCGCAGTTGCGGCTGGCGGATGGTTCGATTTATGCCGAAGATGGGGTCTTGGACTTCACAAGCAACGAGATGGATGCATCGACGGCGTCACTGCCGGTGCGTTATCGGTTTGCCAACCCGGATCAGTTTCTGTTGGCGAATGCGTATGTAACGGTGCTTTTGAGCGAGGCGAAGCCGAAGCAGGTGCTGGCAGTGCCGTCTACAGCGGCGCTGACAAACGCAACAGGCGACTATGTCTATGTGAACGAAAAGGGGCGCGCGGTTCGCCGGATTGTTAAGTTGGGCGAGACGCAGGGGGGCTATACGGCCATTCTTTCGGGGCTGAAGCCCGGTGATGAGGTGGTGTGCGACGGGGTGGTGAATGTCTCGGAGAACACCAAGCTCAATGTGGTTAATCCCGCTGTGAAGCAGAAGGCAGCTGCGATGGTTGCCCCGGCCGCCAAGTAAGGATTTCGGATTATGGCAGAGCAAGATCGAAACATGAGCCTCGAGGAAATTGAGGCGAACGAGCGCCGGGTGGTGCAGGAGGCGGTGGCTAAACTGCCGCAGACGCCCATCCTCTCGCGTATCTTTGTGAATCGTCCGCGGTTGGCGTTTGTAATCGCAATTGTGATGACGCTGGTGGGGGTGATCGCGATCAAGACGCTCCCCATTGAGCAGTATCCGGAGGTGGCGCCGCCGACGGTGCGTGTAAGCTGTTCGTACCCGGGCGCCAACGCGGTGGATTTGGCCAACACGGTGGCTATTCCGATCGAATCGGAGGTCAACGGCGTGGAAGACATGCTGTATATGTCTTCGGAATGTACGGACAATGGCCGCTATACGCTGACGGTAACGTTTGCAGTGGGCGCGGATCGCGATATGAGCATGGTGCGTGTGCAAAACCGTGTTGCACGCGCCGAACCGAAACTCCCGGCGGAGGTGACGAAGCAGGGCGTGTCGGTGAGCTCGCAGTCGCCCTCCATGCTGGGATTCATTTCCTTCCGCTCGCCAAAAGGGGAGTTGAACAAGCTGCAAATTGCCGACTTTTTGTATTCCAATGTGCGCGATGCGCTGCTGCGTATTCCGGGTGTTGGCGGGGCGGATGTTTACGGTGCAAAGGTGGCGATGCGCATTTGGCTGGATCCGGAGCGTCTGGCGGCGCAGGGGCTTTCGGCGGATGACGTGATTTCTGCGATTGATTCGCAGAACCGCCAGGCCTCGCTGGGTTCGGTAGGCGCCTCGCCGGTGGCTGACCCAACGGTGCGCAATGTGTACTCGATCGTTACGAATGGCCGTCTGGCCTCTGTGAAGGAGTTTGAACAGATCGTCGTGCGCACGGCCGAAGAGGGCGGCATGATCCGCCTGCGCGATGTGGCGCGGGTGGAAGTGGGCGAACAGTCTTTCGCTAATACAGGCTTCTTTAACGGCGCGGATGCGGTGTCTATGGGGCTGAACCAGACGCCTGGCACCAACGCGATTGAAGCGGTGGATGCTATTCGGGCGGAGCTGGAGCGGCTGAAGCCTCTGTTCCCCGGAGATCTGGAATGCGTCTTTGCGTATGACGCCACGGAGGTGGTACGCGATTCCATCAAGGAAATTGTCTCCACGCTGCTGGAAACGTTTGTTCTGGTGGTGATTGTGTGCTTTATTTTCTTGCAGGATCTTCGCGCCACGCTGGTGCCGGTGTGCGCCATTCCGGTCTCGCTGCTCTGCACGTTTGCTGTGCTTAAACTGTTTGACTTCTCCATTAACACGCTCTCGCTCTTTGCGTTGGTGCTGGCGATCGGCTCGGTGGTGGACGATGCAATCGTGGTGGTTGAGCGCGTACAGTATCACATGGACAAGAGCAAGCTCGATCGGAAAACGGCAACCCTGCTCACGATGCACGAGGTTACCGGTGCAGTGATTGCCACCACGTTGGTGCTGCTGGCAATCTTCGTCCCGGTCGGGTTCATCTCGGGCATTACCGGCCGGATTTATGCCCAGTTTGCGGTTACGATGTCGGTGGCGATTCTCTTTTCGACGGTGAATGCGCTGACGTTGTCCCCAGCGATTTGCGCTACAATTATGGGCAAACCGACCGAGCATCACCGGTGGTGGGATCCGTTTACCTGGTTCAATAAAGGGTTGGATTGGTTCCGTAAACGGTATGCCATGGTTTCCAAGTTCCTGGCGGCGCGGCGGCTTTTGACGCTGCTGCTCCTGTTGGTGACGGCTGCCGGCGCGATTCTGGCTTTGGAAAAAACACCGTCGTCCTTCCTCCCAGAAGAGGATCAGGGCGTTGTCTTTGTTGATATGTCTTTGCGAGAGGGGACAAACCGCAGTGTTACCGACAAGGTGATCCTGCAGGTGAGCAACGAGATTAGTCAGCTTCCGGGTGTGAAGGATGTGTTGGCCGTGGTGGGGCATGCCATGATTTCCGGCTCTGCCGAAAACACGGGCATGCTCATCGTGGCGCTGGATGAGTGGGCGAAGCGCCCCGAGGGGGTCTCCGCACGGAGCCTGCTCAATCAGATCATGGCGCTGGCCGCCACACATCACGAAGGCAAGTTCTTCGCCATGGTGCCTCCCGCGATTATGGGCTTGGGTAATACCGGTGGTATGAGCATCCAATTCCAGTCGCTGGCGTCTACAGATCCGGAGGTGATCGAGCGAAATTTACGCAGCTTCCTAGCCGCGCTCAACCAGACTTCTGAGATTGCGTCGGCCTTCTCGCCCTACACTTCCGGAACGCCGCATATTCAGCTGGATGTTGACCGCACCAAGGCCGAGACCTATAAGGTGCCTATCGCAACGCTCTATTCCACGCTTCAGTCCTACCTCGGCTCGTATTACGTGAACGATATCAACATCGGCACGCAAGTGAACCAAGTGGTTGTTCAGGCCGATTGGAAGGGGCGCAGCGGAGTGGAGTCGATTGGCCGCCTTTACGCGCAGAGTACGACCGGCGCTATGGTTCCGGTGAGTGCCATGGTGACCACCCGTTCTGTTGCCGGTACGCGCTCCTATCCGCGCTACAATCTTTTCCCATCTGCCAGCATCACGGCCAACACCGCTTCAGGTTTTTCCTCGGGCGAGGGTATGGAGGCCGTCCGGCGCGTGGCGCGGCAAACACTCTCCAGAGACTTCACCTTCTCGTGGTCTGACCTGTCCTATCAGGAAAATGCCGTTTCCGGGCAGACAACCATTCTGGTGTTGGCCGCTTTCCTTTTCGGCTATCTCTTCCTTGTTGCGCAATATGAAAGCTGGACGCTTCCGCTCCCCGTAATGACCTCCATCATTGTGGGCTGTGCCGGCGCACTTCTCGGGATTATGTATAAAGGTCTCAATCTTTCGATTTATGCCCAGCTCGGCCTTCTTCTGCTAGTGGCTCTGGCCGCCAAAAACGCCATTCTCATTGTGGAGTTTGCCGCTACCCGCCGCCAGCAGGGGCTGAGCATTGTGGATGCCGCAGGTGAAGGTGCAAGCGAGCGTCTTCGCGCGGTGCTCATGACGGCGCTCACCTTTATCCTCGGGGTGCTCCCCATGGTCTACGCCACCGGTGCAGGTGCCGCCAGCCGCCAGCATATCGGCGTAACCGTTTACTTCGGCATGCTTATGGCCACGACCGTTGGGTTGTTGATGATCCCTGCGCTCTATTCCCTCTTCGAGAAGATGCGCGAGAGCACCTATGCCCTCTTCGGAACCACTCATCACAAGGAGGCCGCAGAATGAAATCTTCCTTTCTGACCCTCAGCACCCTACTGCTCCTGGCCGGGTGCACTTCGCTCACTTCCTACTCTGAGCGTCCCGTTTCCGTTGTGCTGGATGAAGCCTCCGTAGCCCCTGACATGCGTCCTGAGACGCTCCCCGCGCTCACCACAGCCGAGGCCGAGGATCAGACCGTTTGGTGGCAGCACTTCGGGGATGAGCGCCTCACCCGCCTCATGGCCAAAGCTTACGCCGCCAACCGCTCCTTCGCTGCCGCCCGCGCCAATCTGGCCGCTGCCCGCGCCGCGTGGGAATATCAACGCGGTGCATTGTGGCCAAGTGCCAGCCTCGGGGGCGATCTTTCCCGTGCACGCACTTCTGAGAACGGACTCTCCGCCGCCGGCCGCCGCCGGTACACCGATTATAACCTTGCAGCTTCCGCCCGCTGGGAGCTCGATCTCTTCGGGCGCACGCAGTCGCTTGCCGAGGCTGCCAAAGCGGAGGCGCAGGCTTCCGAGGCCGACCTCAAGGCCGCCTGGGTCTCCGTTTCCTCCGCGCTGGCCTCCAGTTATCTGGAGCTGCGGACGCTCCAGGGGCGCCTCATGGTTGCTCAGGACAACCTGCGCCTTCAGCAGGCCAATTACGACTTGATGAGCGATCGCAATCGCGCGGGGATCACCAACGACCTGCAGAAGAATCAGGCTGAGTATGATCTGCGCAACACAGCCGCCGCCATTCCCAGCCTCAAGGCGCAGATCGTCTCTGCCGAGAACGCTATCGCGCTCCTCTGCGGCGTTACGCCCGGCACACTTCCGCCCGAGCTGATTGAGCCCGAACTTCCGGAACGCGCCCCCGGCTCGCCTTCCAGCAATAAAGACGAGCTGCGTATGAAGGCTGCCGGTCTTCGCCCCTCCGGTATCCCGCAGGCGGAATCCCTGAGCCTTGACGGCGGTATTCCAGCGGATGCGATTCGCCGCCGCCCGGATGTCTACGCCGCTGAACGCCGCCTTAAAGCCGCTGCCGAAACACTCGGAAGCGCCAAGGCCGAGCGCTACCCTTCTGTCTACATCTCCGGCTCGATTGGCCTTGATTCCCTTACGCTAGGCGATCTCTTTGACTGGGACAGCCACTTCTATAACTTTGGCCCCGGCATTTCTCTGCCGATTTTCCGTGGCGGACAGATTGTGGCCAATATCGATATTAAGACGGAGCAGCAGAAGGCTGCCCTCGCGCAGTACGAGGAGGTTGTTCTCTCCGCTTTGGGCGATATTCGCACCGCTCTCTCCGGGTACCGCCAAGAGCAGGAACGGCTCGCCCAGCTTCGCCTGGGTGTTCAGGCCGCTCAGAATGCTTACGACATCGCTGCCAACAAGTACGATGCCGGGTTGGGAGACTTTTTTGATGTGCTCGATGCGCAGCGCCAGCTGCAAACACTCGATGAAGCTCGCGTGGTGAGCGAAGGCACCATTGCACAGCAGCAGGTGGCGCTCTATAAAGCCCTCTGCGGCGGATGGGATGAGGTTACACCTTTTCCGGAAATTACACCGGCAGAGGTGAAGTCTGCCCGGGCGTCTGCGCCGGAACCGCTTCTGGCACCGATTGCTCGTGAGGAGGCTGCTGTGCCGGCACGTTAAATAGAGCGTCTTGCATTGCGTAAGCTCAACAGCGTTCTGTAAAAAGCGCCGCCCAATCCGGGCGGCGTTTTTTTTTGTCCCTATGAGGCGTTTGTTCACGTGTGGGGTGCGTGGATGCGCACGGTTTTTGCCAGCTTGCGCAGGGGCGGCACAATGTGTGCATAGATGCGTTTCCATGCGGGGCAGAGATAGGAAAGCGTTCGGGGGTCTCTGGAGGCATCGTGCCCCGTTCGGTTTTTGGGGCAGTCTCCCTGGCAGAAGGTAAGCCAAGGGCAGGCGTCGCAGGCGGCGTTCCACTGCGCTTTGCGCCGACCGAAGGCCGTATGCTGCGGGGCATCCCAGATTTCGTCCCAATCCTGTTCAAGCACATTGCCAAGCTTCAGCTCCGGGCGAACAAAAAAGTCGCAGGGGTACACATCGCCCGTATGCTCTACGACAACATATTCGCGGCAGTCATTCCCCATGGCGCAGCTGTTCGCCTGCCCGGTGAGCAGACGCGAGACGATGCTGTCGAACAGGCGCACGGAAACGGTGTGTACGTCATGCGCCAACCATTCATCAAAGACTGCGCACATAAAGTCTGCCCATGCCTCCGGTGTGAGGGCATATGGAAGTAATACGCCGGCGGGGTCAAACTCCACGCATTCAATGAACTGCATGAAACGACACCCCAGGGTGTCGCGCAAGTGGCGATAGGTGCCCACGGGGTCATGGACATTGCTCTGCGAGACCAGGGTCAACAGGTTATACTCCA
The DNA here is from genome assembly GCA_937892925.1 of uncultured Lentisphaeraceae bacterium. Taxonomy (GTDB): domain Bacteria; phylum Verrucomicrobiota; class Kiritimatiellia; order RFP12; family DVOR01; genus Spyradenecus. The sequence goes on along the minus strand of CALBHX010000031.1, from coordinate 265 downwards.
CGTTTGCAGCTTTCAGGCATTCCAGCCCCCGCATCACGGCGGCATAGCTTCCCACTCCGGCGGCATCCGGGCGGCGGGCGTTATGAACCGCCTCCGGCCCGTCAACGCTCAGACCCACCAACACCTGCTCGTGTGCGAAGAGATTTGCCAGAGAAGGCGTCAGCAGCGTCCCGTTCGTCTGTACGCAATGGGTGATTTGTGCTCCTGGCCGCGCATATCGCCGCTCGAGGCGGAAAACCTCCCGAAAGAAGTCTTCTCCCATCAG
>CALBHX010000030.1 GCA_937892925.1 uncultured Lentisphaeraceae bacterium | reverse complement strand
TAAGGACAAAATTCCCACCGACCCCCAAACCCTTCACCGGGGGGTAAGGACATAGGTTGGAAATTCAATCCGCCACTTGTTTGGCCGCTTCCAGAATAGTCGTCCCGCGAGGAACCTCAACCGCGATTCCATTAATTTCGAGATGCACAACATTTTCCATAGTAAAAGTCTCCTCAGGCGATCTCAATAGCATGCAGCTTGCACGTGTTGTAGCACTGACCACACTTAATACACTTCTGCGGGTCAATCACATGCTTTTCTTTTACTTTCCCAACAATTGCACCCGCTGGACACACGCGAGCACACATTGTACACCCTACGCAACGTTCGGGATTTATCCGATATTGCACCAACTTCTTGCACTTCCCAGATGGGCATTTACGATCATTAATGTGCGCCATTACTTCATCCATGAAATAATGTAGCATCGCTTGTACAGGATTGGATGCCGTTTGTCCAAGCCCACACAAAGAGGCTCGATTCATCGCCTGGCAGATATCCCGCATCTTCTGGATATCCTCCGGCTCACCACGCCCTTCAGAAATACGTGTCAACGTGTTGAGCAACGCCCGCCCACCAATTCGACAAGGCATGCACTTGCCACAGCTTTCATCCACTGTAAATTCCAAATAAAACTTAGCCACATCCACGATACAATCCGTATCATCCATCACGATCAATCCACCTGACCCCATAATGGAACCGATCTTAGCTAATGACTCATAGTCAATTGGCATATCCAAATATTCAGGAGGAATCATTCCCCCAGAAGGGCCGCCTGTTTGTGCCGCTTTGAACTTACGCCCATTCGGAATTCCACCGCCGATATCAAAAATAATTTCCCGCAGCGTAATCCCCATTGGCACTTCAATCAAGCCGGAATTCTTTACCTTCCCAGTAAGAGCAAACACTTTCGTACCCTTACTTGTGGCCGTACCAATGGAATTGAACCATTTAGCACCTTTCGTAATAATAACCGCCACATTCGCTAATGTTTCCACATTGTTAATAATCGTAGGTTTACCCCACAATCCTTTAACCGCCGGGAATGGTGGACGCGGAGTTGGCTGCCCGCGTTTACCCTCAATTGAAGCCAACAATGCCGTCTCTTCTCCACAAACAAACGCACCGGCACCAAAGCGAAGCTCAATATCAAACGTGAAATCGCTTCCCAAAATATTCCGGCAACCAAGCAAACCATATTCCCGTGCCTGATCAATCGCGATCTGCAACCGTTTGATGGCTAAAGGGTACTCCGCGCGAATGTAAATAAAGCCCTTAGTTGCACCCGTTGCACGTCCGGCAATCATCATTGCCTCAAGAATAGCGTGCGGATCACCCTCCAGGGTAGAACGATCCATGTACGCTCCCGGATCGCCCTCGTCTGCATTGCAGACAATATATTTTTGATCCGCCTGCACCCCAGCCGAGAATTGCCACTTTTTACCTGTTGGGAATCCAGCTCCGCCACGTCCACGCAACCCGGAATCCAAGATTTCCTGAATAATACCCTCCGGCGTCATCTCAAAGAGTGCTTTCTCCAAACCAAGATACCCCTCATGCGCGATATAATCCTCAATCTTCTCCGGATCAATCAGGCCGCAATGACGCAAAACTATCCGATGCTGCTTGGCATAGAAATCAATATCTTTCCCTTCATGACCAGCCTCCGCCTGCGTTTTATCGTACAGCAGCCGTGTCACCACTTGCCCGCCAACAATATGCTCATTAATAATTGCCGGCGCGTCCTCCGGCTTCACATCCACATAAAACGTATCAGAAGGCAGGACTTTCACAATTGGCCCGCGCTCACAAAACCCCATACATCCTGTGCGGACGATACTGACATTTGCCCCTGCATATTCCGCCGCTTTTTTCAACGCCGCATAAAGCCCAAGTCCACCATTAGAATCACAAGCTGTTCCCCCGCAAACCAGCAAATACTGCCGCCCAGACTCAGCATCTCGAGCATTTTCCGCAACCAACCGCGCCCGCAGGGCATCCAAACACTCACGCGTCAACTTTTCGGACATGATAGAAACCCGCCTTCCGCTCAATGCTTACGAAACTTGTCCAAAATCCCAGGCAAAGCCGCTTTCGTCACCTTGCCAAAGACCTCACCATTGATCACGATCACCGGAGCCAACCCGCAGCACCCCAGGCAACGTACAGCTTCCGTTGAGAACTCGCCATCAGGCGTAACCGTGTTCACGCCAACACCAAGCTCCTGTTCAAGTGCCTTCATGATGTCATCGCCGCCTTTAAGATAACACGCTGTCCCTAAACAAACCTGAATCAAATTACGTCCCGGCTGTTTCAATTTAAAGAAGTTATAAAATGTAATCACGCCATAGATCTTTGCCAATGGCACACCCAACAACTCCGCCAACTCCAAGATCACTTCCCGCGGCATATACCCAAACGTCTGCTGAATCCGATGCAATACCATGATCAGATTCCCCGGTTTTGGCTTCCATTCCTCAATGAACGCGCGCAACTCCGGCGTCAACGTCTTCAGTTCCTGACCCATGAACTCTCTCCTTTTCGGTGGGTAAGTACGATGAAAGGGCATACGCCCGAAGAAATTCTGAGAAAAGTATTGCACACCCGCTTGGTCTCAGTCAAGATAAAAGTCTTAACCAACACATGATAATCTTACATCGTATATACACTCCGCTACGAATTAATCCTCCAAAAGCTCAAACTCACAACATCTACTTCAAATCCCGGAAAATCGGTTTTTGCCAAGTATTCCATCCCTAGTAGAACCCGCCCCGACTCTGAAGTAAACTCGGGGCGGGTCGAACACAAAGCTGGGGCGAGTTGCGTGTCAAGGAGAGTTGAATGTGGGGTGAGACGTGCGATAGGGGAAAATAGAGTGGATTAAACGAAAAAACGAGGAAGCGTACCGTTTCATTGAGGTATTTTGAAATTTGGAGTCAAAGTTTTCAAGGTTTTGAATAAAACCCCGAAAGTACAAGAGTTGAAGCCAATTTGAGGTAAAACGAATAGCTTTGAATGGATTTGCGCGGCGCGCTTCCGGCCGGCTCGGGCGTCTCCTACGCCACCGAGGCGCGCGGCACCAATCCCTTTAAGGAGTTTTTGGAGCACCAGCAGCAGCTGGTGGTGCTGATGGCCACCGGCGGCATGCTCACCAGCCTCACCGGCGCCACCGGCATCGGCCAGGGCGCCACGCAGGCGCATGAGGAAACCTGGCGCACGATTGTCCGCCGCGATGCTGCGGCCATTGCTTCCGTGCTCAATAAGACGGTTGCCCGCGCGCTGCTCAGCCGCGCCTTCCCCGGGCGCGCGCATCTGGCGGCCTTCGACTTCCAGACCGAGCCGCCCCCCTCCGCGGGGGAGGTCTTTGCCCTCGCCGCCCAGGCCGTTCAGGCCGGCTACCGCATCGCCCGCGAAGCACTCGAAGAGCGCACCGGCTACCCCCTCGAAGCCGTGATGCAAGGCGAAGGCCTGCCGGGCGGAGGCCTGCCGGGGGCTGACGCCCTGTCTGCCGACAGGCAGGCCGCCCCCGGCAGGCGACCTTCGCCCGGCACCCCCGCGGCAGGGCTGAGCCCTGCACGCCAAAGCGCCGCTGGCGCGGCGGGCGAAACGGCGGAAAACACGCCCGAAAATACCCCCGAAAACGCCGCCGAAAACGACCCCCCGCAAAGCCCGGAAAATCAAGGCTTCTCGGGCGTTCTCACGCGTGAGAACGCCCGAGAAAGAGGAATCATCGGGAACAACGGAAATGCGCTCTGCGCGGGGGGTTGGAATGCGGGGCTGGGGCGGGCTGAGAACAAGGCGGGCGCTTCTTCGGAG
>CALBHX010000029.1 GCA_937892925.1 uncultured Lentisphaeraceae bacterium | reverse complement strand
TTACATCGGACGCTACGATGACATCCCCAGGGCGAATACTTAAGGCCCTAGCCAACAACTCAAGAGCCATACTTCCGGAAACAGTTGCTAAACAGCCCGCAAACCCAAGTTGTCTAGAAACTTCCTGTTCCAATGCATCCACCATCGGCCCGCACGGCGCAATGTAACCAGAATCGAACGCTTTTGCAACCAATAAGCGTTCTGTATCGCCGTTCATAACAGGTGGAGAAAGAAACGTCCTCATACCTATTTCTTTGTTGACTCTCTCCTGATATGTGGAACATCTAGGGGAACTTTACGAAACGAATAAAATAAAATACCAAGCCACTCTTTTAAGTATATACCCGATTGAAACATTGTTCCTATTCTAGGTAATTTTTGCCAAATGTTTGATTTATGTGCAATTGCGGCAGTAAGGGTAGCTTCGTAATCGCACCCAACGGGAATAAATTCGATCTCAGAACTTTGAAACAGCATCATTGCACGGGGTAAATGCCAAGCTGACGTAACAATAATCGCACGTTTACACCCCAAACGTTTCAGCAACTCAAATGTCCGGCTTGCATTCTCAGCAGTATCACGTGCAAACGGCTCGCAAACAATTGCCGCTGCTGGCACGTGACAGATCTCAAGTAATGGTTTTTCCGCCCGAGCCACCCCCTCACCGCTCGGGATAACGATTTTACCTTTACCGGCATGATAGAGCCGGGCGGCCATAAAAACACGATCCGAAGCCCCAAAACATTCTGGATATGGAACTTGCGGTTCAACGGCTCCAACGCCTCCACCCAAAACAACAATCGCGTCTACCTTCGGAACAGAGGAAATCGATATTGGGGGATATTTACCCTCAAGCGTCATACCCAACCAGGAAGAAGTCGCCGGAAGGCATCCAATACATAAAGCGACATCTGCAACCCAAACAAATACGGCCAAGCGCCAATTCCTATGACAGAATAACCACAATCCCCAAACAATCAAACCCACCAGTACCCAGGCAAACGGTGTGCAGAACCACAATAACCATTTAAACAATGTAAACATTACACCTCACGCTCCCGTATACGATGCAATAAAACAGCCAAACTGACAGCCAAATCCTCCCGCTGAACTAAAACTGTCTCTGGAACATCTAATTGTACTGGAGTGAAGTTCCAAATTGCCCGAACTCCACCTGCTACCATTTGTTCTGCAACACGTTGTGCACGATCCGCAGGAACCGTCAAAATACCTAGCGTTGCTCCCAAGCGAAGAACCGTTTCCGTCAATGCATTCACCGGAAAAACAGGTGTTCCGGAAAGAATAATATTACATCTCTCTGGCACAGCATCAAATCCGGCAACAATCGTTAATCCCTGTTTGCGAAACCCAGGATAAGAGAGTAACGCCGAGCCCAATTTTCCAACACCAGCAAGTACAGCGGTCATGTCCGCATCTGCCCCTGTCAACCGTTCGATTACAGTGATCAGCTGCGGAATTGGAAATCCAACACGTGGTGTTCCGCGAACACCTGTCTTGGCAAGATCCTTCCGAACCACAATAGGATCAAAACCCAACGTAATTGCCAACCCAGCTCCCGATGCATATTGCCTTCCCTCCCGCTCCAGTCCACGCAAAGCACGTAGATAAAGCGGTAACCGCTGCAACATTCGGGTACTCATTTTCACAGGTCAGCTTCCTTCGTCAGCTGGTGTTCGTCCTCAACCATTGCTGAATTCATCGTCATCGAGCTCGAAGAATACTTCCGAACCATTTTTTTAGACATTTCAGAAGTAGCCTCATCCGTTGAAGAGGTAACATCCGTCAATTGCGGCGCATGAATATCATAACGGATCAGACGACAATCCAATGCCCCATTTTTGAACTGAAGGATAGCCGATGTCTGAAGTCGAATCTTAAGAGAAAGCGAACGAGATGAAGTGAATACCCAAGCTTGCCAGCCTGCTGGTACTCTATCATGTAACCATTGACCAATCCCGGTATAAAGCGATTCAAGCGCAACCTCATTCTCAAGTCGTTCCCCATAGGGTGGATTCATAAAAAGAATCCCAGGCGTTTTGGGCAATGGAGAATCCGAATAATCATCGGCAAAAAACTTAACGTTCTGTCCAACACCAGCTCTATTGGCATTTTGTTCTGCGATCTCTACCGCACGATCCTCCCAATCAACCCCCACAATCAATGGCAATCCCGGCGCGTCAAACGGTATTTCCGCTGACTTAGCCTGCGCTACCATTTCGCGCCAAATTTCACGAGGCGAAGCTCCAAACCGTTTTCGAACACTCTCTCCGGCCTTTTCGCCCGGAATTATCTGTTCCCAACCACGCAAATGCATGAAAGCATAATCTGCTCGCAACGTTCCCGGCAGAATTTTCCGAGCCATCATAGCAGCTTCAATGGCTGGTGTCCCTGAACCGCTAAATGGTACAATAAACGGTCTCCGTTCATCCCAACCCGTGGCTATAATACACGCGGCTGCAAGTGCTTCCTGCATTGGCGCCAACCACCCCTCCTTCCGATATCCACGGCGTGATAGAGAATTACCGGAAGTATCCAAGTATATCTTGGCATGTTGCCCCTCCCAGTAGACAAAAATCGCTGCACCCGGCGTTCCCTCGGTAATCCGCGTTCCAAACATACGCTCAAATCGCTTGCGTAACACCATTAAATCCAGTTTTGGTAAATAGAACGAACCTGACATCAAATCATATCCATCTACCTCAATCAGTAACTCCACCCGCTCTTGTTCCGCCGGTAATGTGTTTAACCAATCTTCCAATACTGCCCGTACGACCCGGAGTGTACTGCGCAGAGGGGTACGCTTGTTATACACATCCCGACCGTCAGCAACCACACGAACAGGTACATGATCACCGATGTTTGGTCGACGCCCGCATTTTGCCCGCATTCGATCCACGATTGCATCTTTTACCTTAAGCGTTGGCATTCGAGTATCTGTTACCGTTGACACGTCCCGCGTGGCATTATTTACAAAAAATGATTCGTCTACCGAGAGCACCTGTTCCCAAGGAGCATGGAAAGCCAGACGATACAAATCCTCCAACGTCCGGCAACGTGTGTCCTGTACGAACGGCCATAACACCCGCTGTGCCGTTCGAAGCGAAAGATTTAATCGAAGAATGTCGCGACACGCATTCTTTGCTCGAATACCAACCATGGTATCTGTTGCCCCGAGTATTTCGTATCCTAATGCCTTAAGCTCTTGCTGAAGAAACGGGGCAATCCCTCGACCACAAGTAACCGCCAACGTTGTAGAGTCTGTCCAAAGATTACGCATGTTTGGGAGTCTCCTCTTCCGGGAGCGTTACAGCTCGCAAAACCCGGCTCAATTGTTCAATACGTCCGCGCGCCTGTCCAAGCGCCAAATGCGCTTCATCCAGACGCTTTTCAACCGAATTACAGTGTTCTACAAAGTCACCCAATAATCGACGTGTTTTGACAAGCAGATTCCAAGCTTTTGCAGCCTGCTTTTGTACCGAAAGGGTTCGAAATCCCATCTGCAAGGCATTCAGAAACGCCGCCAACGTCTGTGGACCTGTCAACAAAATATGTTTTTTCTGTAAATCAGTCAATAATGAAAGATCTCGAGATGCCTCCAGATATAACCCCTCCGTTGGCAAAAAAAGAATCGCAAAATCTGTCGTGTAGGGTGGCGTAATGTACTGTGCCACCTGTGTGGCAAAAAGCTTCAGCCGCTCAATTAATGCCCGGCGTGCGGTCTCTTCAATTACCTCATTCTCGGCTTGCCGCAGCCGTTCATAATCCTCCATCGGGAATTTGGAATCAATTGGAACCCAAACCGGATGTCCCTCCTCTCGCCCTGGCAACATTAAAGCAAACTCAACGATCTTACTACTTCGCGGATTGGGCTTAACATTCTGCGCAAACTGCCCCGGAGCCAGTAAATCTTCCAATAACTTTCGAAGTTGCACTTCCCCCCATGTACCACGTGTTTTGACATTTGATAGCAGCGTATTGAAGCGAGAAACACCCATATCCAATCGAGTAAAAATCTCATTTAACGTTCCGACCTGCTGCATTTTATCCCGCACATCTCGCAAATGTTCCTGCAACACATTTGACTGTTCAGTAAACCGACGGCTTAATACGCCATCCAATTCTGAACGTTGTGCACGAGCAAGCGCATCTTCTTTTAACTCTAAAGCTGAAAGACGAACGCTCATTTGCTCACTCAACCGATGCTCCATTGCGACCAAAACTTCTGACGGCACTGCGTTAGAACAATCTTTCGATATTGAACGGCGAAGCAGTAGGAGAAGTAACACACATACACCCCCCAAAAGAAGGGTGCACAGCCCACAAACCATGAGCAATACCATCTCCATCACTCAGCAACATTATCGCCGCATGGCAGCAGCAAGCGCCTGACCGAATTCTGAACACTTCACCTCTTGTGCACCTTCCATCAACCGCGCAAAGTCATAAGTTACCGTCTTAGCCGCGATCACTTTGTCCATCGCATTCACAATGTGATCGGCGGCCTCCGTCCAACCCATATAACGCAACATCATTTCCCCCGAAAGAATTAGTGAACCGGGATTTACCTTATCAAGCCCAGCATACTTCGGCGCCGTGCCATGGGTGGCCTCGAAAACGGCAACCCCAGTGGCATAGTTAATGTTTGCTCCTGGCGCAATTCCAATTCCACCTACACAGGCCGCCAGCGCATCTGATACATAATCACCATTCAAGTTCAATGTAGCGATCACATCATACTCTGCCGGTCGCGTCAAGATTTGTTGCAAGAATGCATCACAGATACAATCCTTAACAACAATTTCACGCCCTGTATGTGGATTTCTAAACTGCAGCCACGGCCCCGCCCCTATCTCTTTAGCACCAAACTCGCGCTTCGCCAGTTCATATCCCCAATCCCGAAAAGCTCCTTCCGTAAACTTCTGAATATTTCCTTTATGAACAATCGTTACAGACTTACGATCATTCGTCACAGCATAATTCAACGCCGCACGCACTAAACGCTCTGTCCCCTCTCGAGAAACCGGCTTGATCCCAATAGACGATGTTTCTGGAAAACGAATTTTCTTAACTCCCATCTCGCGAATCAGAAAGTCAATAACCTTCTGAACTTCCGGCGTACCACACATCCACTCAATACCTGCGTAAATATCTTCCGTATTCTCACGAAACACCACCATGTCCGTCAACTCCGGATGCAACACCGGAGAAGGAACCCCTCGGAACCAACGCACCGGACGCAGACAAACGTAAAGATCGAGCTGTTGACGCATAGCCACGTTAATGGAACGAATTCCCCCTCCAACTGGTGTAGTCAAAGGACCTTTAATGGAAACCAGACAATCGCGGCATGCCTCCACCGTCTCCTCCGGGAGCCACGTATTTTCCCCATATACCGCATTCGCCTTTTCTCCAGCAAACACTTCCATCCACGCGATTTTCCGACTCTCACCGTAAGCTGCACGCACGGCGGCATTCCAAACCGTCATGGCTGCTGCCGTCAAATCTGGCCCCGTACCATCCCCCTCCACAAAAGGAATAATCGGGCAATTCGGAACGTTTAACTTGCCATCCATACCCAACGTTATTTTTTCACCAAACGAAGGAACCTGAATTTTCTGGTAGGCCATGCGCAACACTCCAATATGAAAAGAATAAAAACTCGTTTAGTATACCATATTTCACCCTGTTAGACAGAATCCCAACCGTCAGAAAAACGACAACAGAATTACAACGAACTAAGCAGTATTCCAACATATTGCTTGAGAAAGAAAAACAAAACACCCATTCGTCTTCAAAGAAATAAAAATTTAAGTTAGACACCCATTCCCAATTCTAGGAAAATAAGATACCGTTAACAGTCGGCATTAGTTAAAAAGTCCTTTTGTAAGTAAATGACTAAGCCGGTTAGAATCTCTTATTTTCCCGCTAAATCACATCTCATTTCAATAAAAAGATATTAAAACATGAAATTACGCCGATCAACATCGTAAAGGAGTTGTACAAACATCCGGATTTTCTCCCACGGTTCCTATCACATATGAACTCTAGCCACTATAAATAAAAACAGGCAGCCGCCTCGCATCCAGCGGCTGCCTGTTTGTCTTATGCTGTTGTAATTTGCTAAACGGTTACTTGAATGCCTCTTCGACAGCAACAGCAACGGCGACCGTTGCCCCTACCATCGGGTTGTTACCCATGCCGATCAAGCCCATCATTTCCACGTGCGCAGGCACGGAAGAAGAACCTGCAAACTGCGCATCTGAGTGCATCCGCCCCATCGTGTCCGTCATTCCATAGGAGGCTGGTCCGGCAGCCATGTTATCGGGGTGAAGCGTACGTCCGGTACCACCACCAGAGGCCACGGAGAAATACTTTTTACCCGCTAAAACACACTCTTTCTTATATGTTCCAGCAACCGGATGTTGGAAACGCGTAGGATTGGTCGAATTCCCGGTGATGGAAACATCCACACCCTCCTGCCACATGATCGCCACGCCTTCACGAACATCATCCGCACCATAGCAACGCACTTTCGCGCGAGGGCCATCGGAGAAAGGAATTTCCTTAATGATGTTCAACTTGCCGGTAAAGTAATCGAACTCCGTCTCCACAAACGTGAAACCGTTAATACGACTGATAATATAGGCAGCATCTTTACCAAGACCGTTAAGGCAAACACGTAACGGCTCTTTACGAACCTTATTCGCCTTCATTGCAATACCAATTGCACCTTCAGCAGCGGCAAAGGATTCATGTCCCGCAAGGAAGCAGAAACACTTCGTTTCCTCACGCAGCAACATAGCCCCAAGATTGCCATGTCCCAACCCAACCTTACGATCATCCGCAACCGACCCAGGGATGCAAAACGCCTGCAACCCCTCACCAATCGCCTCTGCAGCATCAGCAGCCTTTGTGCACCCCTTCTTGATGGCAATAGCCGCACCCACAGTATAAGCCCACTTTGCATTCTCAAAGCAGATTTTCTGGATATTCTCGGTGATTTCGTAAGGATCAAAACCCTTTGCCTTACAGATTTCACGACATTCTTCAATAGACGTAATACCGTATTTTGCAAGGACGGGCAAAATCTGGTTAACACGACGCTCGTATGATTCAAACAGTGCCATGACGTGCTCCTCCTTACTCGTGACGGGGATCAATGGATTTCACGGCACCCTGCTCCTCGGTCACACGGCCGTAGGTGCCGGTACAGGCTTTAAGCGCTTCGTTCGCATCCTGTCCCTTCTTAACGGCTTCCATGAACTTGCCCATGTGAACAAACTCATAACCGCAGACCTCGTTATTCTTGTCAAGAAAAATCTTCTTCACATACCCTTCGGCCATCTCGAGATAACGAACGCCTTTCTGCTTAGTGGAATACATCGTACCCACTTGTGAGCGAAGTCCCTTACCCAGGTCTTCCAACCCAGCGCCAATCGGCAAACCACCCTCAGAAAATGCGCTTTGCGTACGCCCGTAAACAATCTGCAAATAGAGCTCACGCATAGCCGTATTGATGGCATCACACACTAAGTCAGTGTTCAATGCTTCCTGGATGGTCTTGCCAGGAAGGATCTCCGCCGCCATGGCTGCAGAATGCGTCATACCAGAACACCCAACGGTCTCCACCAACGCCTCCTGAATCACCCCCTCTTTCACATTTAACGTCAGCTTGCAAGCACCCTGCTGCGGCGCACACCAACCTACACCATGGGTAAGCCCAGAGATATCTTTCGTCTCATAAGCCTTGACCCACTTACCTTCTTCCGGAATCGGAGCCGGGGCATGTTTGGCGCCTTTGGCAACCATTGTCATCTGCTCGACTTCGCTCGAGCACGCGTAGGGACAACTCATGTTTCCTCCTTAGGTTGTAAATGTCCGTTCATTATACCGCTAAATGGGAAAAAACGGCAAGTAAAAAGAGACTACTTGGAACAATCATCCGGGTATTACCCATCAAGCATAACATTGATCTTTTAAACACACCTGTACTGTATGGGAAACCCACGCGGTTTTATCTCGATTTTAGGGCGAGTTATCACCTTCCTGGTTCGCCCCATCTCACCCATGGAACAACTTGAAAAGACACCTTAACTTCACTCGTTACAAGTTCAAATATCCACTCGTTTTCCAATTCAGTTGCCTTATATGACAACTCCCCATCCTTTAACCACCTCGTCTTATCAACATAAATCAAACATGTGCCACCCTTTCAAAGAATGTGGGTGTGAATCCCCAGTAGGACATTTTAAGGCAACAAACAACACGCAATAACATGTTCAAAAAGGATCGTCGTTTTGATCACGATACGCTGCCCATAAAACTGTGGAAAGTTTTCTGCCCACGCCCCCAGTAACTCTATGGAAAGCAGTCCCGTCGCGGGATCGGATTCCCGAATGCGCAGATCATAGGGTGAGAATCGTATCCCCGTACCTAGAGCTTTTGAAATGGCCTCTTTGGCACACCAAAACCGCAAAATCGCCGTCGGGCCATCACCACTTTTGGTCGCCAATTCCTGCTCTTCTAACGTAAACACCCCTCGCAAAAAGTCTTCTGACAGATCTCGCCCCACCGATTCAACGTCTAAACCAATATGCCCACGTGCAACAACAGCTCCAATCACCAAACCCTCTGTATGCGCGATCGAAAGATCAAGCGAAGAAGCAATTTGATCCTGCCACTCGCCAATCGGGTGCGGTTTACCCAACGAATTCTTCCAAATGGCGATATCTGCGGAAGGTTCACAGAGATTATAATCGCGCAATAATAACCGACGTACCGCCTCCTTGGCGGCTGTTCTGCCAAGCAGCCATTCTAACTTTCGGAACGGCGTACCGCCCATTTGTATAAAATCTTCCCGTTCAGCATGTGTAAGAACAGCGGCAGCCAGTGCTTTTAACCACAACTCTTGATTGGATACAAAAAAATCTGGCGTAGTGTTTACATAAAGTGCCCCCACGACCTCGGCCGATGGATCCGGTAAAACAGCTGCTGGCAAAGGTTGCGTGATAAAGTATTTAGACGGATTCATAACAAAATCATGAAGAGCTCGCCCAGCTCGTCCACCTACTTCTTCCCACCCTTCCACGCGTAAGATAGCATGCCCAGCAGTATCCGTTACACGAATATCCACCTGAAAAGTTCGCGGCGTCACATTCACCAGTCTCAGCGCACACCGCAACCGAGTCCCTTCCGGTACCCATGCCGCGTAATAACAGATGCTCCGACAACGAAACGGAAGAGAAATTGCACCATGGAACCGTTCGTGTGAACGCCACAATGGAAAACCGGAAACTACCGCATCTAACAACAACGGCATGGCACAGAAAATAGGATTACGTGCCCCGCGCACAGTCGATGACCGCGACGGAATTCGCACCTCATAATCCAATCCGTTGTACCCCCATCCTGTTACACGGCGAACATTCCGCAAAGAAGGCCCCTGAAACAATCGTCCAGGGTAAATATCACATGCCGTCCAGTCCACAGGCTTGGGGGCTGCCAATGGCGGCAGGGGCAGTTCTTCTGGTGGCGCGTCCGGAATGGAATCACCAAAGACGAACTGCGCCTCCATTACAGGATGCACCACCTCATCTTCCGAAGCGTCCGCCCCTAAGCGTACACGCACAATTCGCTCACTACCGCCGGGCGAGGTCTCTACCGTTGCCGAAAGACGAATGATCAATCGTCCAAAAGAAAACGACAACCACCGCGGCGCCCGCAAATGTTCAACACGTCGTAAAGACAATCCTGGCAACAACCGATGTGCCGTTTCGGCCATAGCTTCAATTCCAGAAGGCACAGAGAAAAGAGTCAAACCCCGCATCTGTGGATCGCGCAACGACACGCCGGTGGTACCAATGGCGTAATCATTCAACCACGGATAATCCTCCAATCGCAATATACACCGCAATTCCAACGCATTAGCACGATGCGCCAAAAGCTGCGCCTCACGTAATAAGGGGCACTCCAATCCACCGGAAGGCAATGATTTGGGTATGGTGTGAATGTGTGTAACGACTGTATCATCTTCAACTTCATGCCCACTTATCAACAAGCGTGTTGTATCCACCAACTCTGGGCGAACCATCGGCAATTGACGCGACAAGCGCAGCGACAACGCTGAGGCATTTTCCTCCACCTGAGGAACATCGAAGTCAATTCGCTTAGCATGTGCAAAAAAACGAAGACCAGAATAATCAATCGGCACGCCATTAGCTGCCAGTAAACCAATGGCCTGCCCAACCTGTACCCCGCCGGAACGATGCAGCGTATGCATCGGAATGACCGCAACCGACTCAGACTTCCCCTCCAGGATTTTTTCTATCAACGGTGATAACAATCCACGTGCACCAACCTCCACAAAGATTCGACACCCATCCTCATACATAGTCTCAATCATACGCCGTACGTCCAACGGCTGCATCATCTGCTCAACCAGCCCACTCACTACTGACGATGTAGAGCGCCCCATTGGCACTCCCGTTGCCCCTGAGTAAAAGGGAACCTGAGGTTCACACGTTACGTATTTCGTAAAAAAACGTTCCAGCAACTGCCGCATTTTTACCGAACCAAATCCTGTATTAAACGGAGCAAGCAATGGTTCCGCAACCGACAATCCGCCTCCGTTGTGAATGGCCACTTCTACTTCCGTCTGTCTTTCCGGAGCTACGGCCACTACACAGTCTTCCGCCGTTAGAGCCTGTGCAATCACAACCCGCGAAGGCTCGCGTTGGACCAGTTCTTGTAACCGACTAGTAGCAATACCTGACACCGTCAACTGTATCCAATCTGTAGCAGCTTCAACCCCAAGCCGCAATAACATGCGCCCCGCATCACGAAGGATTTGAACCAGTCGCAACTTCGGATCATGATGCGTGGCATGAAATGCCGAAAACGCCCCCAAGCCAACCCCACACACAGCATCCGGCACAACCCCAACACGTTTAAGGAAATCGGCAAACACTTTACTCGCCAGATAGGTTGAGGCCGAGGCCAAAAGCGGTAGAAACCGCTGTGAAGTACTCAATGGCAACGTATGTTCCGGCGCCGTTGAAAAAAGCCATTCCGAGGGCGAAGCCACATCACAAAAACCGGCGAATGCCTCCTCCATATCATCAAATCGCTGCCGTACGCCATCAAATGTCAGCGCCAAATCGCGCATCATCTCCAGATGAAAACTTCCCGTTCCCGGAAACACGAAGGCAATCTTCCCTCCTGAAAGCGCCAAGGGATGCGTGGTAAAAAAGATCCCAGACTTATCCCGAAGCCGCGTTCGCCCACTGCGCAGCGCATGAAGCGCAAACGCCAACTTACGGTTCATTTCCTCCAGTGTATTAACCCAAAGCCCAACCACACACGTACGACGACGGGCATCACACGTGGCGGTATACACCACATCAATCAAACGTACACCCACACTACGTGCAAGAAACCGCTGAACACGAAGAAGTTCGGCCTCCAGTTCTCCCATCGAGTCTGCACCCAACAGACAAAGCACTCCCTCCGAGCGCTCCACGCTCATACCTCAACCTCCTCCAACACCGCCGCCCCTGCACGTCCAGAGCAAGATAAAGATGAAACCGCCAACCGTCTAGGACGCATAGACGAAGCAATCCAAGGGCGGGCTTCTTGAACCCAATAATACGCCTGCTCTGGTTTTCGCAATCGAAACGATTCATCCGTTGGCGTTACCGAAGGCGGCAACACCCGATGATTCACTGCCAAAACACCCTTCAGTACCCCTAAAGCTCCGGCTGCTGTAAACGCGTGTCCAAAAGAAGTTTTAGCCGAACCTAGCGCCAACAGGGGAATATGAGCCCCCCGGTTTGCGGTTAAACGATTCAGCAACATTTCTTCTGCTGCATCCTCTTCAGAAATTCCCGAAGCATTCATTTCCCAATAATCAATATCTCGAAATCCATTTGGTAACCGCCGCAACGCTCGGTGAAGTGCCCGCCGCAAACTTTCTTCCAAACCCTCTCCCTGTGGAGTAATACCAGAAATCTGGGCACAACCATGTAACTTAGCATATACCTGCGGCACCGATTTCTTTCTTACATCTCCCAATCGTTGCAACACAAATGCTGCACCACCTTCACCCGGCAGCGTTCCCTCTGAAGTCTGAGTAAACGGCATTAATCCTCGCGCTCGGCTGAACGGCATCAATGCAGCTTCACCCACAAGCTGTGCCTGCGATAACGGCGGTTGCAATACCAGCACCACGGCAGCATCACACTGATTCATCCGCAATGCATTTGCTGCCGCTTCCAGTCCGGCAAACACTGAACTCTCCCCGGATGCACAGAGGCAGGCTGTATCACAAATGCCGAACACCTGTGCCAAGGCACGCACCACACCCTCCCCGCGCGCCAATTCCAAGTGTCGACGTTTGAGTTTTGGAAGCGTTCCTGCAAGTTCCTCTCGAACCGCAGCCATCTGTACATTGTCCGCCCCCGGGAAAAAACGCTGCAACGTGGCAACAATCTGGCCGACCACATCCGAATGCCAAAGCCAATTTACCTCCGCAGGATTAAACGCTGAATCATAACCAACAAAGAGTGCTACCCGATCCGACCGTTCCCCGGCCGGAGGCATTCCCGCATCTTCTAGAGCATCATACATCAACTGCGCAGCAAACCAAAAATCCGGATTATCTCCAATCCCCAAATCGGGCGGCAAAGGAATATGGTCTGCCCGAACGGAAAACAACTCCCCTAATGCCGCCCGAACTTCCGGCAAAACGCTACCCGGCAACAACTCATCCGGAAGTCGCCCCTCTACCTCTTCCGGAAATGGCGCGAAAAAATCCTGCTTTCTCAACACAGCCTTCCACAACGCACGCGGCGTCGGCGCTCCGCCGAAACACCCACTTACACCGGTAAATACAACACTTTCAGACAGCGTCAGTATCATGGGAGCATTATAACAAAAATGGTGTTCAAACAATCGAGTTCGAACAACACAAGTAAGAACATCTCCCCATACTTTCTGCAAGAACATACCGCTCAGTCCATTTCAGTATACAACAGAATTCTTCTTGCCCAGTGACTCTACCCCCCACTTTCACTCTTGTGCTGCATTGAGCGAAAACATTGTGCGTGTCACTTCCTAAAAGACAACGAATCTTAGTCTGACCATTTAGTGGGGTTCCCCGCGGTCCAGAGTCCGCATCATACATATTCATAACATATGCCACAGGTTACATTCGATCCAGCGCATTGGCTACACCAACATCTGCGTGAAATATACAATCTATCAAGACCACCTTCTCAATGTTTCCATCAATACCCCCTGCCAATTCCGTTATCTAAGATAACACCACAGACCTACAACCATTCCATGGAAATCTTTCGGAAGCAAACATCTTCCATGTCCGCTAACTATTATAGCCTCCTATTTTAGTCGCACCAGGTACAAGGCGAAGTCGGGGCGGATCAACCGTGGTCTCAGGGCAAGTTCTGATATATCTGAATTCCTTCTCAATGAAAATTCTCCTAATTTCACTAGCGTTATTTCCAATCGATCACTCATCAGGATAACCATTGAGCGTGAAGGTTTACGTTTGATACACTAAAGACATGGCAAATGTTTTGATCACAGGCGGCGCAGGATTTATCGGTACCAATTTAGCTTTACATTTACAAGCAGCTGGACACACCGTCTCAATTTTGGATTGTCTAATAACCGGGCGTGCCGAGAAAGTACATGGTTTCCCCTTGATTCGTCAGGATGTACGACAACCGATCACTGGAACATACGACTGGATCTTTCATCTCGCCTGTCCAGCCTCGCCACCACATTATCAGGCTGATCCACTCTTCACGTTGACCACGGCATTTGAGGGTACCCGTCAGGTTCTGCAATGTGCACACACTTGCGGAGCTCGCGTCATTCTAGCCTCTACCAGCGAAGTTTATGGTGACCCACAGGTGCATCCACAGCCAGAGTACTATTGGGGGCATGTAAACCCCATCGGCATGCGAAGCTGTTATGATGAAGGTAAACGTGCTGCCGAAACGCTAGCATTTATTTATCGAACGCAGTATCAAGTAGATGTGCGTGTGGCGCGAATTTTCAACACATATGGCCCCTATATGGAACCAGATGATGGACGCGTCATTTCAAATTTCATTTTACAGGCACTTCACCACAAGCCTATAACCTTGTATGGTGATGGGGCGCAAACACGCTCATGTCAGTATATAAAGGACTTGTTAGAAGCATTTGAGCTTTATATTCAACTCGACCCTATACTTCTTGAATCATTTTTCTCCATACGCAACATGGCGTTGCCCGTGTTGAATCTGGGTAATCCGCAGGAATATACCATAAAAATGCTAGCCGAAATAGTGTTGAATGCCATTCCTGAAAGTAACAGCTCGCTATGTTTCCGCCCGCTCCCACAAGACGATCCTAAACGACGAAGACCAGATATTTCTCTGGCGCATGCATGTCTTGGCTGGACGCCTAAAGTTCTTCTAACTGAGGGAATCGCTAGAACAGTTGATTATTTTAGGAGTGTGTCATGACAAACTGGGCAAACATGCTCAATTCTGCACAGTGTGCTGCAGTAACTGCACCAGATGGTCCGATCCTAGTGCTAGCTGCTGCCGGTACGGGGAAAACAAGAACCCTAACCTATCGAGTAGCCTATCTACTTGAACATAATGTACCGCCAGAGGAAATCCTCTTGTTAACCTTTACTAATCGAGCGGCACGAGAAATGATGGTACGCGCCGAACAGTTGATTGGAGGGGCAGCATTTGCCTCAATGTGGGCAGGTACATTTCACCACGTCTGTCACAAAATTTTACGTACTTATGCTCAGGCTCTGGGGTATTCACGAAGTTTTACCATTCTAGACCGCAGTGACGCCTTAAGCTTACTTAATAAATGTCTGAAGGGTGTCGTAGCTGACATCAAGCACTTTCCCAAAAAAGAAGTTGTTGCCGCACTCATCAGTAAAGCGGCGAACACTCAGACACCGTTGCGCGACATTATTGAGCAAACGACATTCAAGGAACCCATTGACCCAGAACAAGTAATTACCATTGCGTCTCGTTACGAGGAGGCGAAACGCCAAACACAGGTGATGGATTTCGATGATTTGCTTGTGCTCACCTTGCGGCTATTCCAAGAGAACCCGGGTATCCTGGCGCGATATGCACAACAATTCAGATATGTCCTGGTTGACGAATATCAAGACACGAATACAATACAGGCTCAACTCGTGGATGCATTGGCATCCGAACATCATAACCTGATGGCCGTGGGTGATGACTTCCAGTGTATCTACACATGGCGCGGAGCCGACTTCAAAAACATTATGGAATTCCCAAAGCGTTGGAATGGATGTAGAATCATCAAGTTAGAGCAAAATTATCGTTCAGTCCCAGAAATCTTAAACGTGGCCAATGCCGTTATTGCCGGGAATCCGGAACAATTCCAGAAAACACTCCTACCTACACGCCCACCCCTTAAACGTAAACCATTGGTAACCTTTCTACGCGATGCCGATGAACAGTCCCAGATGGTTATTCGTCACATTCAGCGAGCATTGGAAGCCGGATACAAGCCAGAAGACATTGCAGTGCTTTATCGTTCCCATTTTCATGTAATGGAATTGGAACTCACGCTACGCCGACTACAGATCTCCTATGTTTTGACTTCTGGACAGGGAGTTTTTGAGAGCGCACATATTAAGGACGTATTGGCTTTTCTAAGATTATGTACCGGAAAGGCAGATTTCTTCGCTTTTTCCCGCATATTAGGGCTCCTGCCAGGTGTCGGAGAAAAAACAGCTGAACGACTTTGGCAAAAAATGGGGGGCGTATTTGATTCTTCTCAAGTAGACCAACGAACGAAAATGGCCAGCCTTATTCCTAAAAAAGCACAAGCTGACTGGGCAACCATAAATGGCCTATTAGGGCATTTCCATCAGACCGGGCTCGCGTTTAACGGGAACAAAACTGTCACGCTTTTTCTAAACGTGTGGTATGAAGCTTATCTAAGACGTACCTATGAACCGGAAGATGCAGAAGAACGTGCGGCCGATGTCGCAACCTTGGCTGCTACTCAGTTTGAAAATGGAGCACCGATTCATGAATTTCTCAATGATGTCGCACTCATGACCAACGTTGACGCAGAAACTAATTCTGCCCAGCAGAAACGAACGGGGATTCATCTATCAACCGTCCATCAAGCCAAAGGGCTGGAATGGCCACTCGTGATTGTGCTTTGGTGTAATGAAGAAATGTTTCCCTCTGGGAAAGCGATCAATGAGGGAAATGAGGCTGAGGAACGTCGATTATTTTATGTAGCTGTAACACGCGCAAAGGATGACTTACTGTTTTGTGCGCCTGCCATGCGTGCACTTCATGGCAATAATGGGATGCAATACCTTCAGCCATCACGCTTTCTAAAAGAACTTCCGCCAAGTACAGTCTCCAGACGATATGGGATGTATTGATATGTTTCGATTCTACTGGATACTTGGATTGTTCTGGTTTAGTTGCCTAGAAAAACTTTTTGGTCTCGAGATTCATGTTCAAAATGAAGCCGTATTACCTCTTTCTATTCTGCAGGAGGCAGATGAAGCAATTGAACGGGGGCAACGTTGGTTACAACATCAGACGCACACAATCAAACCAATACAAAATGAACAACCTTGGTCTTTATTGCGACAATATGTGTTAATCCCTTCGGGAAAAACATTCCATCTTCATCCATGTGCTCTAACCCCCATAGAGCAAATTATGCCACCCATCTTATCCGATCATATTCTAACTAACTTAGTTACTGTGCTTTCTCAAAGTACAACTTCCCCACAAACGCTTTTTGCACTTCAGCGAGATCTCCCCAATCTCCCAACCCCCCCCCCTAACTGGCGCGAAAAATTAACTCTAACCCTCATTAACACACAGCGCTGCTCCGCCTTTGGGGAAGGACATTGGGGAAATGAAGAACAAACCATATGGGCCATCCTGGCACTTCGTTCCCTATTGAATGAGTCTCCCCCAATTAGGCTTAAGTCATCTCAAAATAAACCTCAATCACAAGTCCTCAGAATATCTAATAATAGAAATCAACTGACTCCGCCAAAAGCGAACAATAAGGCGAAACCAGGGCTATTAAATATGTGAATACTAACTTTTCAACCAACCGTTCACGAAAAGTCGAGCGACAAAGTACCATTGACCAACGCCACATCCTTCAATGTCCCACCCAACTGGATTCCACGCAACGCGCTTAACTCAGACAGTGAAACCATCAGCGTATTACCATCGACGGAAAGCCCTGGGCGTCCAGCAACAGCTGTGGCCACTTGTCCCATCAATGCTTTTGCTGCCGATTCTCCACCCATCATTGCAAGTGACACCTTTACCAACGTAATCGCTAATGCTGTACCACTCATTGCTGGTGCCAAGCGAATCTGCGCTTCAACGGGCAAGGGTAATACTCCCATCGAAGCCTTACACTTAAAACGAAGAATCCCATTTTCAAGAAGAACCCTTGGTTCTTTAATTTTTTTTATCGCCTCTCCCTGTGTTTCAGCCATCTTTTCAAAGGCAGCGGTCAAACCCGCATTAATTTCGTCCTCGGTTGCAGTCAATGCCAACTTGCTAATGATCATAGAAATTCCCTTTACTAGATACATAAAACGTGAAGAATTATATCATAGCGGTCTTTGCAATACAGGCAAACAGGAAGGCAGATCCTTCAACGTCTCAATCACAGGGCAACCTGCGGTTTGCAAACGTTCAACCGTCTGATGGCCGGCAGAACAAAGAATACATGACCACCCCTGCGATCGTGCTACCTCTGCATCATGCAACGTATCGCCTATCAGCACCACCGGAGCCTCAACCCTCAATGAACGCGCAGCCTGAGTTTTAGACGCCCCCTGATAATCTCGGCTTCCACAAATAAATGACATCGCACCCACCAACCCAAACTGTTCCAATTGCGCCTCTAGCAAAGCCTGCTCCAACGCGGAAAGAACACCTTGGCGAACACCGCGCGATTGAAGTGCATGAACTGCCTCAAGTGCTCCTGGCTGAAGTGCTAAATGAGCAGAAAAGAGATAGCGCATGTGAAAACTTTCAGCCAAAGCTTCCCAATCAAACGCCGACTCCGGACACAACCCTAACGCATGATAGAAATTGACCACAGGAAAACCAAACTGTTGACGATAGCTCGATAATGACATCGTAGGCAACCCATGTTCCGCAAGAATGGCATTCAAGGCATCTAAGCACGCCTGCAAGTCATTTAGCAATGTTCCATTAAAGTCCCAGATAATTGTAGGGTTTATCATAACTGACATGATTTAATCAAAAGAAACAATTTTCTGGACAGCTTGTTCAGATGCACTTTCCGCTTCAATCGTCACTCGTCCTACTCCGAGCAAAACGCCGACAGCTGCAAATGAAGATAAGAGACATGAACCACCATATGAGAGAAATGGCAGAGCCAATCCTTTGGTCGGCAATATATGTGTTACCACGGCCATATTTGCTGTTCCCTGAGCACAAATCAACAAAGTAGCCCCAAATGCCAGCAACATCCCTTGTTTATCTCGAGCATGACAGGCTATCACCGTACCTCCAAGAAGGATCAATAAAAATGCACCGGTAATACTGGCAGTAGCAACCAACCCAAGATCTTCACCAATAATGGCAAAAATAAAATCTGTATGACACTCTGGCAAATACTTTTCCCGTTGGAGCCCGACCCCAAGCCCAGCACCTAATACCCTTCCATTCCGAAAAGCCGTTTCAGATTGCTCTGCCTGGTAGTTCTCTCCGTTCTGTTCATTTTTCAATCGTGCCACACGATTAGGGTTACATGCTAGAAAGACCCCGATTGCCAATACCCCAAGCGCTCCAAAAAGCATACATCTTTTCCAACCAATTCCTCCCATTAACAATGTTGCCCCAGCAAGTGCACAAACCACCATCGAACCTCCAAAATCCGGTTGAGCGATCAAACACGCAAGAACCGCACCAATCACAATACCAGGAAGGAGTACGCCCTGTTTAAACCGCCTAATTCGCCCTTCCTGCAACTCCAGATAACCAGCAAGAAACAATACCATCATCAACTTTACAAACTCGACAGGCTGAACATTGACAGGACCAAGCGCAATCCAACGGTGTGCTCCCTTGACAGCTTTACCAACTCCAGGAACCAACACAAGTAACAAGGAGAGCACCATCCCAATTACCAACATCCATAATACAACCGGCTTCTTGTAAAAATGATAATCTACATGATAGAGGATAAATGCCCCTATTAACCCCCCGAGAAGAAAGACGGATTGCATAATTAAATAATGATAAGGCCCCTGCCCCTGCGACTTACTTGCATAAGAGATAACCATGGCACCAAATGCAGCTAACGCAAACGAAATCACCGCAATTAGACGAATTGAAAACTTTAGCATGGTATAACCCCGTTGGCCACTCGAACCCAGAAAACACACAAACGGGCGCGGCAAAACCGTGCCCGTTTGCACTTCTCCAAGCCACTAAATGTGGCTAGATTAGGGAGCGGGCGCAATCGGGATCTGTAAGGTCGTCCCCGCTGCAACTGCATTCCCACTCGCAGCATCAATTCCATTGGCCGCTCGAAGTTCCGCTGGATCTACTCCAAATTTCAACGCGATACTCACCAAATCCTCTCCTTCGCCAACAGTATAAGCGTGAAACGTCTGCTTTACCTCAGATTGCTGCTTAGGCACAGGCGGCAATGCATCTTCTCCAAGTTGCTGCTCCCCTTCACCCGGAGGTGGGGGAACCGCCTCCACTCCGACCTCACCAGGTACAGCTGCCGAGTTGTCTTTTTTCTCATCGACAGATACAGCCTTTACCGCCTTTTCTGATTCACTTTCAGTCCCAGGCTGAGAAACAATGTTTTTCACAGGCGTCCCCTTTTGCTCGACAACAGGCTTTTTTACCTTATCCGCAGCCTTCTTTTCCGGCTTCTTTGTCGCATTGGGAATGGCTAACTTCTGTCCCACCCAGATGGTGTCCCCTTTCAAATGGTTAATCTGACGAATGGCCTTCACCTTCACGCCGTACCGATTAGCGATCCCCCCCAAGACATCCCCCGCTTTCACGGTGTAAAAAACAGTATTTCCCGAATTGGAGACTGTACCTTTAGTCGCCTTATTCCCAGCCTTCGCCTGACGCGGTTTAGCTTTTTTTGAAATATCCGTTCCAGGAGGCAACATTACCCGCTGACCGATCCGTAAATTGTTTGGGTTCTTCCGCAAAGTTGGATTCAATGCCAAAATATCAGGCGTACGAACATTGAAACGAACTGCAAGCGCACTAATAGAGTCACCCGCTGTTACCACATACGCAACCGGTTGTGGATGAACAACTTTCTGAGACTTTTGCGCTGTTTTAACTTTTTCCCCAGCACCAACTTCTTCTTGAGACTGTTCAATAGGCGCAACCGGCTGCGCCTCTACAGTCACGGCCGCCTCATTCGGGGTCGTAACCGGTTCAGTAGCCACAGTTTCTTCAGCTTCACGCACTTCTGTCGCAGAAGCATCTACAGCCGCCTGCCTAGCATTACACGCCACCACATCCTGCTTGGTGGAACACCCAACGACAAAAACCGCGGAAACTGCGGTCAAACAAAGGGAAAAGACAACTTCCTTTTTCATGAAAAATCCTCGCCTAAATCAAAAGTTGTAACAAACCTTCTGTTGATACTTAGTGTATCAAAAAAATAGAAGTCCTCGCAAACTATTTTCATCCTAAAAAGATGAGGAATCTCACGCTTTAACCCGTTAAACAGTCGTCATTCCCATATCATAACAAGCGACAACACAGTCTGATAACACAAATATGAAGGCATTCAAGACTTCGTTCTTTCATGTACATGAAGCCACATTTCAAACAACCAAAATACACAACACCTCATGGGATTCTCTTCCTGTTTTAGTGCGTTTAAAATGTTCACTTAATCAAAGTAGATTCAAAAACGTAACGTTTTGTTATTCATACACGGCGAAACAACATTTAAATACTCTGCGAAAACATGGAATCCTCCCTATCGGAATACGCCAAAGATTTGGCGCGTCCAAAGAGCTTAACCTCGAATTAGAACACACGACAACGTGACATAAGGGTGTTAAATAAACAAAACCATGAAATGACGTTTGTTGCATTTCTCAATCAATACCCCTGGTGCATACTTTCATATTTTAATCAAGTATTCATCACCCCATTGTTCCATCCCGTTTATCGCATATCGAGTATTTCTATATATGTATATACGAAAAAAACCGCCTACCCAAAAGCAGTCAGGCGGTTCTCAAGCGATAAAACATCAATCTATGCCACTATTGTTTTGCCGTAAGAGCTTCAAGAATGGGTTTTACCATCCAACTACCTCCGACACAGATTACCCCTTTGACCGCAAGCCACTCTTCTAAAGAAGCCTCTGAAATTCCACCCGTCGGCATGACGACCACGCCAGTGTGCCCCACTGCAGCCAAAATACTCTTCAACAATGGAATGCCACCCACATCGCGCGCGGGGAAAAACTTCACCATTTTACACCCAGCTTTAATCGCAGCCATAAACTCACTAGCCGTGGCCACACCTGGCACAAATGGTAAACCGACTTCACCCGCTTTTCGCAAGATATCCAAGTCAAGTCCAGGTGCTACAGCGAACTCGGCGCCAGCCCGCTTGGCACGTATCAGCGCATCTTCCGTAAGCACCGTACCGGCACCCACGAAAATTTCCGGGACCTCTGTCTTGATTCGGCGAATCCCTTCTTCGGCAGCAGGTGTTCGAAACGTAACCTCAGCGGACGTGATACCGCGTTCAAGCAACGCTCTCGCCAACGGAACAGCTTCTTCTGGCTTATTCAAAACAATTACAGGAACCACCTTGGCTTCCCGAAAACGTTCAATTGTCGTTTGCATCAATAGCTTCCTATCTCTTCATTTATAAAAAGGGTTATTTAAAAAGTGCTTGTGCATTTCCGCAAGAAATGGCTTGAACCATGGCTCCAACGGCAGGTAGGTCATCCGGAAGTATACCTTCGCGCAAATCATGCCCCAACATTCGGCATACGATCCGGCGAAAATATTCATGCCGCGGCACTGAAAGCACACTACGACTATCTGTCAGCATTCCAGGGAACTGACTGAGACACCCCAACATACTGATAGCATTCAGATTATCCTCAATCCCGTTTATCTGATCTAAAAACCACCATGCAGGGCCAAGCGTCACCCGGCCACCAGGTGTCCCATCCTGAAAGCTCCCGCAAAGCACAGCCAACATCTGAGTATCCTTGGGATTCAGATTGTACAAAATTGTCCGCGGAAGAGCATTCGCTTCTGCAAGCATACTTAAATGGCTAGCCAACGGAGCCGCATAAGAGAAATCAGCAATCGCATCAAACCCAGTATCTGGTCCAAGCGCGTTGAACATACGGACATTTGGATTACGTAAGGCTCCGATATGCAGTTGCCGCACCCAGCCACTTGCCGCATCCAGTTTGGCCAAAAATAAAAGTAGCCAAGCTGCAAAGGCAGCCCGTGAAGCCCCCCCCGGCTCCTTTCCCGCCCGAACAGCTTCATACGTGGCGCATGCTTGCGCTTCATCTGCCGGTGGTACAAATGACTCCACAGAATAGTCTGAAAGACGACACCCTGCCTCGTGAAAATAATTATGACGTTCACGCAAATGTTCCAACATTTTGTCAAAAGGCAAAGATGTATCACATAACGCTAAATGCCGTCCAGGACGCCATGTCGGGCGCATTTTTAACACTTCGTCTCGAACGTTCTGTGCCCTATGTGCCGCAAGCGTATCATCTGGGTCATCCGTCGTACAGACCAGGCGAACACCCAAGCGCATCAGAATATCGCGGGCTCCGTTCCCAGGCGATGTCAATACCGCATTGGCTCGTTGCCATACCATTTCTGCGGTTTTCGGCTCTAACAGTACATCATTAATACCAAACACCCGCGCCAACTCTAGGTGACTCCAATGATAAAGCGGATTACGCAGAAGTTTTGGAAGCGTTTCCGCCCACGCCAGAAATTTGGCATGATCATCCGCATCACCAGTAATCAAGCATTCTGGAACACCTACCGTACGCATCGCCCGCCATTTGTAATGATCCCCTCCAAGCCACGCCTGAGTAATATTTTCAAACGGGCGATTAGATGCAATTTCTTCTGGGTCCAAGTGGCAGTGATAATCAATCACAGGACACGGCTCAGCATACGTGTGGTAAAGCGTACGCGCCTCCTGTGTGTCAAGCAAAAAATCATCATTTATGAACGGTTTCATTAAAACCTCAAAAAATAGATTAAAAACAAGACAAACGATCGGTACACCCAAGAACTCCCGGCATGTACTGATGAATCAGCAGAGCTTATACGCCAGAATAGGCCAGAAAGCCCCCATCCACAGGGATGACAATGCCGGTTACAAACGAAGCTTCTTCAGAGATCAGGAAACGCACTGCTCCACATAAGTCAGACGGTTGACCAAACTTGCGCATAGGCGTTTTGGCAATAACCTTATTACCACGCGGAGTCAACGTTTCACCATCCTGCTCAAGCATAAGGAAACGATTTTGATTGGTAATGAAGAAACCTGGAGCGATAGCATTTACCCGAATACCCATCGGCGCCAAATGCGTCGCCAACCACCGCGTAAAGTTTTCAATTGAAGCTTTTGCAGCAGCATAGGCTGCCACCTTTGTCAGTGGCTGTGTAGCCGCCATGGAGGAAATGTTCAATATAGAACCGCCAGAAACCAACATCTCTTTGGCAAATACCTGAGACGGCAAAAGCGTACCGATAAAATTTAACCGATTGACGAATTCAAACCCTTCGATACCAAGTCCAAAGAAAGAATCTTCCAAGGGCGTCTCTGGCGTCATCTGCTCAGCAGGACACGTTCCTTTCGGGTGATTACCCCCCGCACCGTTGATCAAAATATCTACACGCCCCCATTTAGCCATCACTGTATCACGAGCGGCTTCAAGTGATGCGCGATCAAGCACATTCGCTTCCAATGGCAACGTATTGACATAACCCTGGCTGGCAAGTTTTTCTGCAAAGGCCTTGGCCACATCTCCGTGTAAATCGAGGATGGCAACTTTTGCCCCATGACGAAGTAAATCCGCAGTCATCACCGAACAAAGCACCCCTGCCCCTCCGGTAATAACAACGACCTTGCCGTCTACATCAGAACCATGTTTTAGTCCGTATTCCAACCCACGCAACTCGGCCAACCCGACTAGACGCCCTCCATATGAATAGCCGCTATAACACGTTCGCCCCTTATCAATTTCCAACAACCGGCCATGATCCGGACGCACGACAATGGCTTCACCACGACGCGCTTCCTCTTCCAAGAGTGCCCTCATCAAACGTGGCATATCAACCTTACCGCAAAGGTGACACCCAGATTCATGGAAGCTACCATTTTCCCCGTACACCACATTACGAAAATGAACAAAGTGAATCCGCGAAGCAAATGCCTTAAAGATAGCCACCTCATCATTGGCTGGTTCACCACCAAGAGATCCCGTACATAGCGTTAACCCCATTCGTTCACTTGGGACACGTTCACACATTTCGCGAATATCAGCAGCATCGGACAGGATACGCGGAAGACCGAAAATCGGTCGTGGCGGATCATCAGGATGAATGGCCATCCGAATATCCAACTCATCACACAAAGGCGCGAGCTCATTCAAAAATGCATAAAGGTTATTCCGCAACGCAGTATCGTCAATCCCCTCATAGGCCTTGAGTAACTCACGAAAACCTTCAATTGTAAGATTGTCAACCGTACCCGGCAATCCAAGCAGAATACTATCCGAGGTCTTCTTCCGTTGCTCTGGAGTGGCGGAATCGAACCACGCTTTGGCTTTAGCCTGTAATGCCACATCATAAGTTGTTTCTGCACCCGGGCGTTTCAACATGAAGAGGTCAAACGCCGCCACCGCCACCACATCAAAGTTAAGTACAGTGGATCCATCAGGCAGTGGATAGTCTAACTGGCTCCGCGTCCAGTCCAAGATGGGCATGAAGTTGTAACACACCACCTTGATACCACACGCGGCCAAATTACGAAGTGTCTGCTTATAATTCTCAATATACTTGCAAAAATCTCCCGTACGCGTTTTGATACTCTCATGAACAGGAACACTTTCCACAACACTCCACGTCATACCAGCAGCTTTCACCACTTCCTGACGCGCGCGAATTTCCTCTATGGGCCATACCTCGCCACAAGAACGTTCATAAAGTGCTGCCACGATATCCGTTACACCTGCTTGACGAATTTCCTTTAGCGAAATGGCATCTTGCGTACCGAACCAACGCCAACCTTGTTTCATTTCAAGCTCCTTTCAGCTATTTAACGATCAACGCGGGCGGAGCCTCCGCCAACCAACTTCTCCACCTCCGCCCGAGTAGCCATAGAGGTGTCCCCCGGCGTTGTCATGGCCAGTGCACCATGCGCGGCACCATAATTAACCGCCAAGGCGGCATCGCCTTTTTCCATAAGACCAAATATAAGCCCAGAAGCAAAACTATCGCCACCGCCCACACGATCTAGGATTTCCAACCCTGGGCGATGAATGGCTTCATGGAATTGGCCCTCCGCCCAACAAATGGCGCCCCAATCATTCACAGTTGCGGTTTTGACGCTTCGCAAAGTCGTAGCCACCACCTTGAAGTTAGGGTACACCCTAACCGCCTCGTCAATCATTCGTTTAAAACCATCAATCGGAAGTGTTGTCAAATTCGCATCCACTCCGGGCACTTCCAAGCCAAGACTAGCGGTAAAATCCTCTTCGTTTCCAATCATCACATCCACATACCGAGCAATCTCACGATTCACTTCCCGCGCACGCTCCTGCCCACCAATACCCTTCCATAACGAAGGACGATAATTCAAATCATAGGATGTAATCGTTCCATGCTTCTTGGCACACCGCAGAGCCTCAATGGCAACTTCCGGCGTTGTCGCAGACAATGCAGCAAAGATCCCGCCCGTATGAAACCAACGCACGCCCTCATTGCCAAAAAGCGTCTCCCAATCCACATCTCCGGCCTTCAACTGAGAAATCGCCGTATTACCACGATCAGAGCATCCACGCGCACCTCGTACACCAAACCCGCGCTCAGTAAAGTTCAATCCATTACGAACATTTCGACCAATACCATCATATCCCGTCCACCGAATATGCGAAGTGTCCACCCCACCCTGCAAAATAAAATCTTCCACCAGGCGCCCTACCGGATTATCTGCCAAAGCCGTAACCACCGAAGCACGTAAACCAAAACAACGCCGCGCTCCGCGACACACATTATATTCTCCACCACCTTCCCAAACCTTAAACGCTCGTGTAGTATGAATCCTCCCCTCACCCGGATCCAGCCGCAACATGACTTCCCCCAAGGAAACAATATCCCAACGACAATTCGCCGCAGCTTTCACATTCAACAATGCCATATCAACAATCCTTGCTTATGCTCACGGAGACCTACTCCGAACTTTCTCTAAAGTATAACGCAATCACCATAAAAATCAACACGGCCTCATCGTCATTGAACCATCTGCATCATCCTGTAAGCACGTCAGCTTCTCACATCCCCGTACGTATAACCACATGTCAACGTACAAAATACCACTCCCCAAAAACTGATCATAAAATAGCCATCTATCCCGACCGGTCGAAGACCTCTCACCTATACGTTATATCAATCCACGTTAGTCAAGTCCAGGAACTACATCGCAAAACGGCTCATTAAATAATTTATAACGCAAATGATCGCGAATCGTATTTCATATAGAAGAGCAAAAAGATCTTGAAAACAATCAGAAATGGCATACACCTGTACACTCTTCAATTTTAGGAGACAACGCTCAAAAACATACTTTGTAACATGTACGAGCAGACACATGTTCACCCTGCCCCACGCTTGATTACCCCCCGACCTCTGTACACAAGAAGACCTCCACCATATCCTTTCTCCTGAGGATACCAACGTTTCATGCAAACTTACCACCCTTGCATAGACTATACGCAAGCTGCCCTTTCCAAGTTCCATCCCCTACCACAAATCTTCCACACTTTTTATATGATTTGACGCACATGCAGTGAGTCTGGGGAATAGGATGGAAAAGGCTAATATAACAGGGTTGTGACGGTATTTTGGCAGGATGAATGATTGAGAATGAAAAGGGGAAAAAGGGGAGTTATCAATGAAGTTGAGAATCAACTGATGTTTTTTAGGGGCTATTCTCAAAATGCTTGATAACTGATGTGGGCGGCTTACCAGGCGCTCAAGAGGGGGCTCGATGAGATGCCTACCGCATCGCCCGCGAAGCACACTCGAAGAGTGCACCGGCTACCCCCTCGAAACCGTGATGCAAGGCGAAGGCCTGCCGAGTGAAG
>CALBHX010000028.1 GCA_937892925.1 uncultured Lentisphaeraceae bacterium | reverse complement strand
CGCGCCCCACGCGGGCGCGTGAATTGAAACTATATCTCCAATTTAAGCGGAAGGAAGGATGCGGTGTCGCGCCCCACGCGGGCGCGTGAATTGAAACCAGACCTCCACGTCTGCCGCAAGATCGCCCGCGTGTCGCGCCCCACGCGGGCGCGTGAATTGAAACATCACGATTAAAACAACCGCAAGTGCTGCAATGGTCGCGCCCCACGCGGGCGCGTGAATTGAAACAGAGAATGCTTGACTGTCATTCAAACGCCCGCGCGTCGCGCCCCACGCGGGCGCGTGAATTGAAACGAAAATGGAGAGGTTGGAAAGCTATCCTATCCGGTCGCGCCCCACGCGGGCGCGTGAATTGAAACTTGACAGCGTTAGACCCCCCAGTAGCATGATTAGGGTCGCGCCCCACGCGGGCGCGTGAATTGAAACTAATATGCCCCAAGCGCTTCCACGCGCCAAGAGTGTCGCGCCCCACGCGGGCGCGTGAATTGAAGACGTTTGGTTTTTGTGTTTAAAGTGTTGTATTTGGTTGTACGGTACAAGGACTTGATGTACACCCTTGTGGGTAGATGGGGAAAGATTTCGTTTTGGATAGGTGGTTGAATAAAGGGTCTCGGGTTGGTTTTTACTGTATGGCGGCCTTGTGGAGTAGGTGGTGTATTTTGTCAGAATTGCGGGAATCGTCTTCAGTCAAAGGATGTGTTTTGTTGCTGATGCGGAGCTCGGCAGGTGGATCTTTAAGTCATGGAGGTATTTGTAACGAGATCCGTATTTGTTAGAATCTGGTTGCTCCGGTGTTGGTGTGGGTGCTTTGGGCGGTATTGGGCGGATTGGGGGTGATCGGTTTTATTTTGGGCATGTTGGCTGGCTGGGTGTAGCATGTGCGTTGACGGGGGCTTTTTGTGGAATTGGCGGGTTGATGGATCTTTACTTTCACTTCATCTGCTCTATTTTCGGTTACTGTTTCTCCGCCAGAAGCTTGCTGGTTGTCAGTTTTCAAGAACGACTTCTTTGATGGATATGAACCTTCGTACGCTTTCGGAGAGTGCGTTTTCAATACTGGTTCGGTCTTGAAACCCTGTAGCGAAATTTGAGCGTTCAGACTGCACCGACCCGTTCCCTTATCTTTCTGAGGCGAGTGGCAATGTGCCACGTTCCTATTTTTGCTTCAACTCAACGTCGACCTTGAGGGGGGCGATATGTGGATACATTGCCGTTGCCTTTCACTCTCACCGAATTTTTCAGATTGGCTTTCCTCATGACGTTGTAATTACGCGATGAATGAATTGGCGTATTCCATCCGATGACGGGTGTTCCATCCGTCTTGATTTCAATCGTTGCCATTGACAGGCCGTTTCTGTCGTTTGGAGCGGCGAGGGTAATGTACGCACAGCCCATGTCGTAACGCAGTAGCCGTCAATATATTTATACCAGGAGTCTCTAGCGCGACAACACCCGATGCCATATTCGACTCTCTGTAACGGGTCATCATCGCCGTTAGAAATACTTTTTCGTTCATGATGCTCTCCTTCTCCTGATGTGCTGACTTCAAGGATGTAAGGGTGGCAAAAATCTATAGAAAAGGTTGAGGGGAAAAATTCTGTAGATTTCACCTCTTCTATCGCGTTCTTGTCCAATGGAGTGATAAAGCTCCATGAATGAGAAGGGAAACGCTAATGACAATGAACAACCAAACAGCCATTGCACTGCTCGCGATATCGACACTCTGCATAGCCGCCGCGACATTTGCAGCGCCGGTGAACCGGCACGACGGCAAACGCCCACACAACAGCGTTTCCGCCCAGGAAACGACCGAAGAACAGAAGTCCAATGAGAAGGCGAAAAGGAAGATTGCCCCCTATCTCACGGACGAAGGAGCCGATGGGCGCCTGATATGGAGAGAGTATACCGTGAATCCAAAGGGGAAAGGCTCTCCAACGCTGCTTGTCGTATTCGGCGGACGTGATTCGGTGAAGGATGGCAGAAATGAAGCGAAAATCCCCATTGCAATCGAAAAGGCCATTTTATACGCCAATCTTCTGCGGCAATCCAACAAGTTAATCATTCTGGTGCCAGACATGACGCTCGAGAAGACCCGCAAAGGGCGCGGCGGACGCGACGCACCCGTTTCTGATGGAATTCCCAAGCTTGTTCGCTCTCGCATGGAGAAGCACGGTGTTGATCGCAAACGCGTCTTCGCCACCGGATTCTCGATGGGCGGCGGCCTTGTGTACAACCTTCTTAACGAGGATCCATCGCTCTTCAGCCGTGCCCTCGTTGTGGGGGCGTCCGGGAATCCGACTGCAACGAAGGACATCAAGGCTGAAATACTCGATTACCACGGTTCGGATGATGACTACATCCCGGTTGTTCGTGTCAAGGCCTGGATGCCGTCAGTGCCAGGCATCCAGGCCTTATGAAGGTTGAAATCCTCTCTGAAGTTGGACATGCCGACTCCGAATCCGCTGCATATGCAAAAGCCGAACCTTGGAAGTGGCTGTTTCGATAATTTTCATTCAATGAACATCAAAGAAAGGATAACACACATGAACATCACAAGACTCACTGTCATCGCCGCCTGTACGGCACTCGCTTTTACCGTCGCCGCTCAATCGCGGCATCCTACCCAAGGCGCGAAACTTCATCGCTTTTCGTCTACCGTTGAACGCGAACGTCCTGAACTCAACGAGGAGACAAAGGCTCTGATTTCTGCTTATCGTCGGACTCCCTCGGAGACGAACCGCGCCGCTCTGGAGAAGCAGGTTCGGGCCAACTACGAGAAGGTCATGGCCCGGAAACGGGCGAAGCTTGAGGAGCTCAAGCGCACAGCCGGTCCCGAAAAGGTGAAGGAGATGCAAGACATTGTGGACGAGATGGTCTTAGGTCGCGAAACGCGTATTCAACAGTCGATGGCCAGATTTACCGACCGCCGCTTCGGTCCGCATGCACGCGACGCCAAGGATGGGTTCCATGCCGTGCTCGGCGCACCCAAGGTCTCCATCTCGCATACGCCGGTCACCATTGAGGAATACGCGAAGTTTTGTGCCGCTACTGGACGCAAGGCACCGGCTTGCACAGAGGCTAAACTGCCCGTCACCCACGTTTCCCTCGAGGATGCCGAGGCGTACTGCAAGTGGCTCTCGAAAAAAGACGGCGTTACGTTTCGCCTGCCGACCGCCGAGGAGTGGGAACTTGCCGCCGGACATATGCCTAAGGACGCGGACTTCAACTCTAAGGGCGAGCGCGACGGCCTCTCACCGGTCGACAGTTTTCCCTCGACTCTCGGTGCCTGCGGGGCGATTGACTTCTGGGGCAACGTGTGGGAATGGACATCAACGCGCAAGGGTTCAAACGCTCTCGTGAAAGGCGGCGCATGGGATAGTCCCCGCACCCGCTGCCGTACGGAGATCCGCGATGAGACACGCCCCATCGACGCGAGGCTGGCGAACGTCGGCTTCCGCATTATTCGCGAGGATGGTGAAACCCTCGCACCCGTTCGCCGCGGTACGCGGTAAATTCAATTGCTTTGCGCAGGCGTTCGGCTGCAGCGGGGAACTCGTCGTTTCCGGGATATCGCCGCGCCAGGTCCTCAACGGTCTTGAGCGCGGTTTTGAGTTTCGCAAGGCGCTTGCCGGACAAACCTTCCGCAGGCCTTTCGTCATCCATAGGTGTCGCCGTGAGCGCGGCGATAAGCGCACGGGCTGTGTTCACCGCCTCTCGCTCAGTCGCCGCCAAGGCGCGTGACGTGCGGATGTAGCCATTCGTCAGCGAGGCGATGAGTGCCAGCAGCAGAACGAGCGCAACACATGCGCCGATTGCCGCACCGGGACTGCGCCGCGCCCAGAGGGAGATCCACCGCAGCGTTCGCGCAGGACGCGCTTCGACGGGCTCGTGTTGCAGGAACCGCTCAAGGTCGGCGGCGACACGGGTCATATCGGTATAACGCGATTCGGGATCGGTCGCTGTAGCTTTGTTAAGAATTGCCGCGAAATCAGGGTTCTTCAGCAGCGACGGAAATGCTCCGGCGAGTTCAAGCAGCATGACGCCGAACGAATATTGATCGCTTTTCGCGCTTGTCGTTCCGTCCGCCCACTGTTCAGGGGACATGTATTTTTTTGTACCGCTGCGATTTCTTGAACGGTCATCTGCAAGAACGGCGAGACCGAAATCGCCGAGTTTGGCCGTGCCGTTGGTGCCGATGAAGACGTTCGACGGCTTTACGTCACGGTGCACAACACCGCACGCGTGCGAGTAGGCCAGGGCTTTGGCTACATCGATTCCGAACGCCACCAACTCTTTCGTTCGTTTGAATACGTGATCCGCAGCCGTTGTTCCTTCGATGCGTTCCATTGCAAAGAAAAGGCGTCCGTTCGCCTCTCCTGCCGCAACCGTTTGGACGATGTTCGGATGGTGAAGTCGGGCAACTGTTCGTACCTCATCGAGAAAGCGTCTGCGGAATTCACCGTTTCGCCCCAAGTTCCCGGCGAGGACTTTCACCGCCACGTCCCGGTCAAGCGAAAGCTGCTTAGCAACGTAAACCTCTCCCATGCCACCACGCCCCAGAAGTGCAAGCGGACGGAAATCCGTCCCGTCCAGATTGGGGAGGGCATCCACTAAAGGCCCGTTCGATACACCACCCAACGCATCGAGTTCCGCCGCGAGTGTTCTCAGTTCAGCCGGAAGTTCCGCATCTTCGCTCATGCGATCATGCCTTTCTGAAGTATGAGAGTTCCATCAGCTTCTTCTGAAGACGCTCGAGAGCTCGGACATAACGGATGGATGCCGCCTTCGGTTCGATGCCGAGAATGTCGGCGCATTGCGAATTCTCGAAGGCGTCAAAATGTCGGAGAATAATAATCTGCCGATCTGCCTTCGCAAGCGCGTCCACGGCACGACGGAGAAGAGCATGCCGTTCATCCCGATCCATTCGCGAAACTGGAGAAGTCACGTTCGCCGCCAGATTCTCGATCACCACGCCGGATTGATTCCCATCGTCACCTTCACCCCTCACCTTCACCTCTTTGTATGCATCGCGGCTCTCTGACTGAAGATGGCGGCGAGAGAGATCGGTAATCGTCTGGAGGAGAATGGTGCGGAGTTTGAAGTAGACCGGTACGTCCGCGGCTGAGGAAAAATAGTCAAGCCGCTTCGCAGCCGCCTCGTAGGCGGACTGGAGGACGTCCTCATACGACAACCGCTTGAGAAGAATCGGATTGAGGTTCTTCTTCACGAGCGCCATCAGGCGTTCCTTGTACTCAATAAACGCTTGTGCGAGCGCATCTGCTGTGAAAGTGGCATCCACCGGATATCCTTCCATATAGGTAATTCATGCTTAGATTGACGAGTGTCGTGCAGAAGAATCACAATGTGGCCTTATCGGGTCAATCGCATGTCAGAGAAACTTTCCGCCATAGTTTTGCGGGAAAGTGTCGGCTGCTGCAGGCATTTGTCAAAAGGATCCGCGCCGCTCCTGTTGGCTGGCGGCGCCCCTGTTCCCAATTCTGCAGCGTGTTGACACTGACGCACATGAACTCCGCGAATACGGGTTGACTTACGCCAAACGTATGGCGCAAAGTCTGCACGTCCTCTTTGCTCTCAATATGCTTACCATCCTCGGCCGACCAAGTACGAGAGGCCGTTTTTGTTCCGTGTAGGAATTCGCTATCTTCGCGCATACTCGCTATGAGTTCGTCAACGTTTCTTTGCTTATACCCACGCGCATTGTACGCCCTTGACGTACCTTAAGTCAACCGCGAACCGAAGCTTGCATAACCCGTGCGCCGACGTTCAAGTGAACATACCATTATGGGCTTGCAGCATACGCTTCATCATTCTTCTTTATCGTATTGAAAAGCACGATTGGAGTCGCCGAAACGGACCGGATCCCTGGTTGGAATATATAAAACAGCCCTCAGAAACGTGAACATGGAGCAGATGAAGATGGTTGTAGCGCAACGAAGATATGGCACGTGAACGACGCTCCGAGAGAAGCAGCTCACGATTGTTGCACACGTTTGTCGCTTGCTTCATGAGCGAAGGTACGGCGTCTTTCGTGAGGTCGATGGGGTTGTCTGTGATTATTGACTTCAAGAACGTTATCACCTCTGTTCAAGTTCAAAAATGAACAAGCTCATCGACGGTTGTCATCCCTTCAGTGAAGCGAGGGGGACAAGACGGACGCGTGGCTCGACGAGATCGCGTTCGGACGCAATCACGGCTTCGATGTCTTTGTAAGCTTGCGGAGCCTCCGAGAGGTCGAGCCGATGCTTGGACTTGCCGAAGCCCTTGTATGTGTGCCAGCGCTCGTACACGATGCCGTTCATCGCCTTGTCGCACGCTTCGACCGTCAGGTTGGTTGAGGCCGCAATCCGGCTCATGCGGCGGCCCGCACCGTGCGAGCATGACATGAACGAATCAGGATTCCCGAGGCCGCGAACGATATATGAGGCCGTGCCCATCGAGCCTGGGATGATCCCAATCTCGTTCAGTTTCGCCGATGTTGCGCCTTTGCGGTGAACAAACACCTTCTTTCCGAAGTGTTCCTCGCAAACAGCATAGTTGTGATGGATGTCGATTGTGCGCAGGAAGTTCACGCTCGGCACGAACTCGGCGACGGTGGCCTTCATTGCCTCCATCATCCGGCGGCGATTCTCCTTTGCGTAGCGGAGCGCGAAAAGCATGTCCGTGAAGTAGTTGTGACCGTCAGCCTCCGCGATCGGCAGGAACGCGAGATTGGGATCTGCCAACGGCACGCGGAAACGCGTGCAGAGACGGTTCGCGATCTTGTGGTAGTACTCCTCGATGCGCTTGCCGAGATTGCGCGATCCCGAGTGGATCATGAGCCAGATTTTCGATCCGCCCTCCGGCGCGCCATTCCCGTCGAGCGCTGTTGACCTCTGAAGTTCGATGAAGTGGTTGCCTCCGCCAAGCGTACCGAGGTTCAGCCGATCGAGCTTCGATGGCCAGAGATTTGAGCGCATGCCGTTGTTAGCTGTGTACTCCTCGAAGCCCTTCCAGTACTGAGCCTTACGGTGCGGCACACCCTCGCCGACTGGGATTCGCTCCTTGAGTTTCTCTTGAAAGGCCCGCCGGAACGACATGTTCGCGAAGCGTTCCGCCGAGATGTCCGTTTCTACTGCGATCATGCCGCAGCCGATATCGACGCCGACCGCCGCCGGGATCACGGCGCCATCGCACGCGATCACACCGCCGATCGGCATGCCGTAGCCCAGGTGTGCGTCCGGCATGAGCGCTACGTGGTCGAACACTGCCGGATGCTTCACAAGATTGAGCACCTGCTTCATGACTCCATCCTCACAGTTCTCGCACCAGCTCTTTACAGGCACTGAATACCCATTTTCGAACTTTTCCCACTTCATTCCCAAATACCTCTTGTCTAGATAGTATCGTCGATATTGAACATCTGTATGACGTTTTTGTTCGTCTCGTAGTGTTTCGTTTTCTTCTGTATGCCTAGCGTCCAGTCGTCGTACCAGACAACACGAAACATTTCTTCGCAATGTCTTCCGGTAAGAGCCACAAGGGGCACCAGTAACTGATCCGCAAGATGTTTCTCGCAAGCCTTGCCGGATTTCAGAAATTTCCTCACGCCCTGCACAACCTCGTTGCCGACCGTCTTGCGCGACTTGTCGAACGCCCCAACGGATGAGAAGACAACCGATGCTCTCTCGTAGTCGAGCTTCGCGTAACAGTAGTTACCGGGGCCGAAGGAATCGATGGTGCGCACTTCGGGCGTCAGGTCTAGTTTTGGAAACTGCCTCAACACGATTCCGACCTCGGCTTCGGCAATCGACTTCGGGATCGCGGAGACGACGCCGATGACCGAGCCGCCACGGTACACACCGAGATCTGTCAGCTCGTATGATTCGAGCTTCCTGTTTGAATCAAACGGCCAGACACGCAGCTCGACGACGCCACCTGCTGCCGGAGAGAACCCGTAGGAGCCGAGCTTGGCCTCGATCTTTGCGCCCATGCGTCGAAGTTCCGGCAGGTAGCAGGATTCGAAAAACTCCCAGATCGGGGCGAACGGCACGTGGGTTCCGCCGGTGATCGCTACCGTTGAAACGCCGTCCGCCATCAGGAGCACCGGGATGGTGGTCTGCGCGACGAGCGTCACGCTGCCCGCCGTGCCAACATCGAATCGGTAGTTCCCAGCCTTGATTTTCCCAGGGGCGAATACGAGTTCCTGCGAGCCTATCTCGTCTCCTGACACGGTTGCTCCGCAGATCTCCGCCACGGCGCGGACGCACGTTAGATGCTGACGCCTCAGCCCCGGCTTCTCGCGCCCCGCCCGGATCTTCCCAAGCGCGATGTTCGTTTTTGTTATCGCGCTCAGCGAAAGAGCCGTGCGGAGGATCTGTCCTCCGCCTTCGCCTATCGATCCGTCTATCGTGATGACAGCCGCCATGTTCTACACCGCGCTTTCCACGTCCGGACAGTATCCCTGGAGCCACAGCATTCCGTACACCGGATCGTCCGTCTTTGGCGCGACCGAGAAGAGCGACTTTCGCGCGATCAGCGGAATGACGACGTCTTCTTCATCGCGGGCGATCGCGACATGGATCCGGTAGAAGTCCGTGCCGAACGCTGTGAACTCGCTCACGTCCCCGAACGCGGGGGACTGGAACTCGGCGTCATCCGGATACGGCCCCCACTTCGGTAGGAATGCCACCGCGCTTTCAATCCGGAAGACCACGGGCTTCGGTTTCCCGGCTTCGTCATATTCCTGTTCCTGCCCACAGCGTTCG
The DNA here is from genome assembly GCA_937892925.1 of uncultured Lentisphaeraceae bacterium. Lineage (GTDB taxonomy): Bacteria > Verrucomicrobiota > Kiritimatiellia > RFP12 > DVOR01 > Spyradenecus. Next base: position 63,155 of record CALBHX010000028.1, on the reverse strand, counting down.
CGATGCTTGACCGCGTCCTCGCCCTCAAAGCGGAACTCGCGGTTCTCCTCCGGAAGGACGTCGGCGCTGTACGCAAACGCCGAAAGCCGGAAGACGTATGTCTTCCCGATTTTGTAGCGGCCCTTGTTCAAAGCGTAGCGTGTGTCGAAGAACGCGATTTCGCGCGCCGACTCGTCGAGAACCTCGCCCTCAAGCGTTGCTTCAACGCCCGCCGCCCATTCGTGGATCGCTGTGATCTTAACACGTACTTCCGCACCATCGTGTTCCGGGTAGACCGACACCAGTGTGTTCTGCTTCCCGGCTTCCTTGACGGCGAGCAGGAGCCCGAGACGAAGCGGAGCCTTCGTATCGCCGAGGAACAACATCGGCATTTCCTTCGGCAGATTATCGCCGAAGTTGCACGCGATGGGCTCTTTCGTCCCTCCGATCACCTCGCTTTCCGTGATGCTTCTTGGGATCCATTCGGAAAGGAACGCCCCGTCCTTTTCCGGCTCGCATAGACAGCCGTTGTGATTGCCATGCCCTTGGTGTATGTCAAAATCCTTCTTCATGTCCTCATTCCATTTTTGTTGCACCGACGCCGATCCTTTACAGGATATAGTGGAGCGACTTTCCCCGGTTCTGGTAGATTGTCAGGCTTTCGGGATGCATTTCCCGCTCCCAACGCAGACGGTTCCCGCAGTCGTCCTCATTGTCGTCGTAGGGGTTGTCAACGCTGATGAACTCCTTCACGACCGAGAGTTTGCCGTTCGTCACGTCGAGCTGCACGTCCCCAACGCAGAACTCCGCATAGCATCCGCGGCCGGATCCGCAGCGTTTCATCCAGAAGCGTGCACGCGCGCCCTTGTCGAATAGGTCGATGCAGACGGGAGCCGCCTGAAACGTTGCCCCGTTCGTCATACGCAGCACGAGCGTGTAACGCTCTTCGCCCAGGCTGACGATGTTGAGGTCTCTGATCGCCTCTGCAAACGTGGCCCCATGATTGATCTCGAACGCAATTGACCGCAGGCAATCGTAGTTGAGGTTGACCTTCTCGGAGAAGTTTACGACGTCTTCGATTTGTCCGCGGCCTTCTTCTGACACCTTGTCGCGGAGATATTCGCGGATGCCGTCCGCGTCCGGATAGTCGAATCGGAAGTGGTAGTGGAATCGTCCTGGGCGGTTGACGAGGTAGTCGTTGAGTCCGGTCAGAGCGTTGCACGTTACCACATACAGCTTTTTCCCGACAGCGGTTCCGTCGAAGAGGCTCAGCATGCTTGCCTGCGGGTTCTCGTCATCCGTCTTCGCGAAGACCTTGTCGAATTCATCGAACAGGATCATCACCTCCTGCTCGATGGATTCGATGAACGATGCGATGCCGGGGACGTACTGGTCGCAGACGATGACCGGCATTCCGCCGAAAATCGCTTCTTTCGCGATCAGCTTGGCCGATATCGATTTCCCGATCCCCTTGGCTCCGCTCATGATCACGCCAAGGCTCCGGCTGAAATCCCTGAACGAGGCCAGAACCTTTCGAGCTTTTTCGGGATGGCAGCCGTATACCTTCTCTTCCACGGCCATGTCGTTCCTGGTCGTAAGATAGAATCCGACATTCTTGGCGAAACATATTGTGTACGTCCCGACGGGGATTCGGTCGTACGTCTCAACGTCATCCCGGTAGAGATGAATCGTGTTGTTGGTCTTGATGACCTTCATCTTCAATTTCTCCTTCAATTGGCTTGGGTGGCTGAATTCGAACCAGCGGCGGTCTCATAAAAAGTGAGATGCTTGACCATTGAGCGGTTTCGATGACGCCCACTTATTGCAAGACACGTGCCAAAACAACAAAGATAATCGACGCTAGAGGCGTCGGCACGGCAGAATATTTCGGTTCAAGCATCCCGATGCTGAAAATAGCAGATGATGTCGTATTGCTATGATCGGTCTTAAAATCCTTCTGTAGATTTGAATCGTCAAAAAGCGGTTATGCTAATTAGATATTTCATATCATCTCAGATATTTTATGAATGAAGTTTTGGTATGATACGTTCCCATGAAAACCACAGTCATCTCCGTCCTCGGTACACAGAAGGATGCTCGCGGCGGTCACGGTCCGGGGCGTTGGGGTACTTGGCGTCCCAACATCGGCCTCGTTCAACAAGACGAGCTTTCGATCGATGAGCTGCACCTCATCTTCAATGCGGAATTTTCGACGCTCGCAGAACGAATCAAACGCGACATCAACGCTGTCTCGCCGGGAACGGAAGTGGTCTTCGACGTCATCGACCTGAAAGACCCGTGGGATTTCGAGGAAGTCTACGCAAAGTTCTACGACTACGCCAAAAGCCCATGCTTTCACGAGGAGCGAACCCAGTACTACATCCATATGTCAACCGGCTCACATGTTGAGCAGATCTGCCTCTTTCTCCTGGCCGAATCCCGGCATTTACCCGGCAAGCTCATCCAGACATCGCCCAAGGAGGGGCACGTCCGGCACTCGAACGACTCCAAGGGCACCTGCAGCATCATCGACCTCGACCTCTCTCGCTACGACAAGCTCGCCAAGCGTTTCGAGGGTGAACGGCAGGACGACCTCTCGTTCCTCAAAAGAGGCATTAAAACGAGGAATAAGGCGTTTAACAAACTTATCGAGACCATCGAACGCGTCTCGGCTCGTTCCTCCGATCCTATCCTCCTGACCGGGCCCACCGGCGTAGGCAAGAGCCAGCTTGCCAACCAAATCTTCAAGCTGAAGAAACAGAACGGACAAGTCGGCGGCAGATTCGTTGATGTCAACTGTGCAACGCTTGGCGGAGAACTCGCAAAGGCGGCTCTCTTCGGTTATAAAAAAGGCGCATTCACCGGCGCAGAGGCGAACCACGATGGCTATCTCAAGGAGGCTGATGGCGGCATCCTCTTTCTCGACGAGATCGGGGAGCTCCCCCTCGAGGCTCAGGCCATGCTTCTTAAAGCCATTGAGGAGAAGACCTTTCGTCCACTGGGTGCAACGGATGACGAACACAGCGACTTCCAGATCATCTGCGGAACGAACCGTGATCTCTCGATCGATGTCGCCGACAGGAAATTCCGTGCAGACCTGCTCGTCCGTATCAACCTCTGGAGCTTTGAGCTCCCAGGTCTCGCAGAACGCCGCGAAGATATCGAGCCCAACCTCACCTACGAACTCGACAATTTTACTTCGAAGTCCGGGAAACACATCACATTCAATAAGGAGGCTCGCGAACGTTTTCTTGCCTTCGCGCTCGATCCCGACAATCTCTGGCCGGGAAACTTCCGCGACCTGAACGCAATGGTCGTCCGTATGGCCACGCTTTCCGATGGCGGACGCATCACCGAGGATCTTGTCGAAGACGAAATCGCCCGAAGCAGAAGAGCCCAACGGCCAGCCATCCGCTGCGATCCGAAAGCAACGGTCATCCCATTCGCAAACTTCGACGAGTTGTCGCGGGTCCTCGGATCGGACTTCTTTTCCCGCTTCGACAGCACCGACATTGCGATGCTCGCTCATGTGATCGCCGTCTGCCGCTGCTGCGACACGGCGGCGGACGCTGCGAAACGACTCTTCGCCATCTCGCGAAAGGCCAAAGCAAACGCTAACGACTCGGATCGTCTGACCAAGTTCCTCGCCAGGTTCGGCCTGAAATTCAAGGAAATTGTCAGAGCCTAGGCGGCGGCCATCGCCGCCTCCGCACGCAGATGATGTCGAGCAGCAAGAAGTGGAGCCCTGGCACTGACTTCCTCTTCGCCCTCGAGAACGGCTCCGGCCATCGTCTCGAACGGATCCTGAAGGAGGATAAGCCAGATCGCGCCATTGTCGGCTGCAGCGGTACGTCGGAATGGAGGAACGCTTCGCTAAGCACATCGAGCTTCTGCAAGATGTGATCAAGGGGCGGAGGCCGCGTGTGGAAGATCTGCAAGGAGCTGAGAGCCCCGCTTCGGCGCTCCACTGAAGATCGTCGAGAATGGACGGGATCTAGACTGGCTACGCAAGGTCGAGCGGATCACGACGTTCTACTTCGATAGGGGCGCCCTCTATCGGCACGATTTCAGTGGACTCGAACGTGCCCGGAAGCAGTACGCCACCCAGCCCCCTTTACCAAATGATACTTTCGTTCTCGTCACGGTGTCTTGCAACGTTCTTCAGTACGCACGTTCTGCTGGTATTTGCATAGCAATAGATACAGAAATGGCGGCATGTGTTATACAGACCAATATCTTTACTTATCATACAACCACACGCCTTACGCTGTCCCTTATCCTTGAGATTCTTTCCGACAACAGGCAGTGAAGGATAGGCTCCAAACAAGTCGGGTTCTGCAATCTTTCCAGTCTTTAGAAAGGAGACAAGCCCCTTGTCGTCGCCAAACACGCGCTCCATCAGAGACCCATCAATACAGCAATTCCTCTCCACGCCATATGCCGAGTAATCGAACGCCTCTCCACACGTTGCCATTGTTACGTGCCACCCCTCACGAGACCATGACTGCCGAATCTTAACAAGCCCCTCGACAACTTCTCTTCGCTGATCTGTTGTCATTTCTGCTGACATCACATTGCCGAAGTTGAAAGCCTTCGTTCCCCTGACTAAGTTATGTTGGACTTTCTTATAAGCGGAGATATCGACAAAACTGAACACCAATTTTTCAGTAGTTCCTTTGATGAGGTTGCCTACACGCCAGATTTTCTTAAGTATTTCTCTAGGCGTGAGGGTCTCGGTCAGGATTAGAGGATCGAAGCGCCAAATCACGCGCTCTTTCCCAATCAGCGCCGAAAGCCGCTTGAAGGTCTCCACCCGTTCTTCAATCGAAGGAACATTCGGCTCCAACCCTTCACGGACATAATCGTTAAGTGTGACTTGGAAATAATAGTGAATTCCTCGACGATCAAGTTCAGGGAGAAAAGGTATGATCGGGGCAGGGTTTTTTGTCCAAAATACAATGACCTTGCATTTGGCAAACGAAACGTATGAGGGTTTTTGATTAAAGGGATTGTACCAGACACAGTATCCGCGTTTGAGTCGGTTAAAGAACCACCTGGCGTAGAATGCCGGGATGTCGGTAGAGCGGCTAGCGGAAACAATGACAGGCGCCAACGCGTCTACTCTCTCGCCTGAGTCGGTTTTTATTCGAACGTTATCATTAACCACATGTCATCCTAAGAAATGCAACCATGTCGTCAGCCGGAATGTTCTGATAATCCGCACGAATGAGTTATTCTCCGAGCCACGTCCCGTTCCATCATATGTCGTTCAATACTTCAATGTCAAGCTTGCAGTATCCCAGACTCGACGGCTCCATTCCAGTTACGATATCGTCCTCAACGTGAATACGTGCTGTTCTCCCCCGAAAGCAACAGCGATTCCGCTCCCGCGCTAACGGAACAAAAACGCCCAAACAATGGGGCAATTCCAAGACATGAGAAAGAGCCGGGCAGCCGACTCTTTCTAGGTGTCAAAAATGATGGCGGAGAGGGAGGGATTCGAACCCCCGGAATCTTGCGATTCAACGGTTTTCAAGACCGCCGCATTCGACCGCTCTGCCACCTCTCCAGAGGGCATCCAGGCGGATTCTGCCCGGATGCAAGCGGATTTGCTCCAAGCCGTTTAGGGCTGCTCGTGTTTGGCTTCTACGGCTGCTTGCGGGCGTTTGCCGCGATAGAACCAAAGCGTAACGAGCGGGGCGATAAAGAGCGTGGAGTACGTGCCGGCCACCATGCCTACGAAGAGTGCGAAGGCAAAGTCGTGCATGGCAGCTCCGCCGAAGAAGTAAAGCGCTGCTACGGGGAGCAAGGTGGAAAGTGTGGTCAGGAGCGTCCGGCTAAGCGTCTGATTCAATGCTTTGCGTACCAGCTCGGGGAAGGGTGTGGTAGCATCGCGGTGCATCAGCTCGCGAATCCGGTCGAAGGCCACGATTGTATCGTTGATCGAATAACCTACAATCGTCAGCAAGGCGGCTACCGTGGTCAAGCTTACCTGATTGCCGCAGATGGTGTAGATGCCCAGTGTGATAAGGGCATCATGGGCAAGCGCCACCACACCGCCGAGGGCAAACCCAAACTGGAAGCGGAAACTGACGTAGGCAATGATGCAGATGAGCGAGAGGATGATTGCCCAGGTGGCATCTTTTTTCAGCTCCGCACCGATCTGCGAACCGACAAGATCTTTGCTCACGAGGCGAACGGTGTATTCTGGATAGGCTTCATCGAGTGCCTTTTCGATGACTTTGGCCGAGTCGGTTTCTTCGCCGTTAACGGTCAGGTTCACTGTAGAGGTTTTGACGAGGGTTTGAACTTTGCCGCCTTCGCCGGTGGAACTCTGGACGGTTTCATCGGTTACGCCTGTGCTGTGAACCACCTGGCGCACTTTCTCGGTGTCAAGGGCGTGGATGGTGGCGTTGTCCTTCTTATCGATGGCCTCGTAGGTAAGCGCCACACCGCCGGTGAAGTCTACGGCCATAACGCTGGCTGGATTACGGTATGCCCGGGTAAAGAAGATGCCGAGGGTAACGATAATCACCAACGCGGCAATGGCGGAAACGGGCTTGGCCCATTTGAGAAAATCGAAGTTGATATTCTCGGGCACCCACTGGAGCATTTTGAAGGGCTTGGTGGTATCGCCTGTCGTCAGATTGAAGATCAGGCGGGTGATCACCAGGGCGGTGAACATGGAGATGATGATACCGCCGCAGAGGGTAACGGCAAAACCGCGGATGGGGCCGGAACCGAAGATGAAGAGGATGACGCCGGTGATCAGCGTGGTCAGGTTGGAGTCGAAGATTGCCAGGAATGCGCGGTCATAACCGGCCGCCACGGCGCCTTTCGCCGTTTTACCCAAGCGGAATTCTTCACGCATCCGCTCAAAGATCAGCACGTTTGCATCAACGGCCATGCCGACGGAAAGAACAAGACCTGCGATACCCGGGAGCGTGAGCACGGGGAGCTGCCCAAGGGAGGTGCTACCGGTTCCGTCTACGACGAACGTGCTCATGATGCCGGAGGCCACAATCATGCCGGCGGGCCACAATATCATATTAAGCAGCAGGGCAATGTCGGCAATGATACCGCAGCAGAGGTAGTAGAAAAGCATGAAGATAAAGACTGCGAGCACGCCGATTGCGGCAGAAAGGGCGCCTTTGCTGATGGCTTCATTGCCCAGGCTCGGCGAAACCGAACGGGTTTCGATCACGCGGATAGGAGCTTTGAGTGCACCGGCGTTAAGTACGCCGGTAAGGTTGGACGCTTCGCGCCACGTGAAGCCCCCGGAGATCTCACAGCGGCCGTCGGAGATTTCCGAGCGGAGCACGGGTGCAGAACGGACGGTGTTGTCGAGCACGATTGCCAACTGGCGGCCGACATAACGGCCGGTAAGCTTGGCAAACGCGGCGGTGCCTTCAGAGTTGAACTCTACATCCACCACGACTTTACCGGTGGTGGGGTTCTTGCTGGGGCGTGCGGAAGCCACCGTTGAGCCGGGGATGGTCGCTTCGCGGCTGCGAGAGAGAAACATGGGCAAGTAAGCATCGCGCCCGGCGGGATCCTTGCCGATTTCTTCCATTACACATTCATACAGCGCGGAAGGGGCTGCGAAACGCCCCAGTTTAACGGCGTAATCGGGTTGTTCCGACAGCGTATTGTAGGCTTGTGAACGAACGAAGCAGACGCGCCCGCTGCAGGTGCTGCGCTCGAAGCCTTCGGGGGTGCGAGTGGAATCGAGCACGCCGCGCACCAGACGATCGTTATCTTTGTGAACCAGGCGAAAGGTGAGGAAGGCCGCGCTTTTCACGGACTTCTCGGCGGCGGCGGCCTGCGCTGCATCGGCTCCAGGGATTTGGATGAGAATACGGTGCCCGTTAGCCTTGGCAATGATGGGCTCGTTGGTGCCCAAGGCGTCAATGCGTTTGCGGAGCACCTCCAGCGTCAGATCATCGGCATCGGCCATGAGAACCTGCGCATCAGCTTTGGCTTTCGCTTCGATGTTGGCGGTTTGTTCGGCTGTGGCGGTTTCGGGGGTGAGCCCTGCGGCGGCATAGCCTTCGGCTTTGAGATCTTCGATCAACCGGGGCTCATCGATTTGAACGGTAAAGCTGGTGCCGCCCTTGAGGTCAAGCCCCAGGCGGACATGTTCTTTAACGGGGAAGGTAACCCAGCAGGAAAACGCCACCAAGACGGCCAAAATGGCCCACTTGATGAGGCTTGGGGTATCCAGTTGCTTGAAGTTTAACATGTTGCGCTCCGTTATTTCGTCGCTTCGGGCTCATCCAGAACAGCCGTTATTGCGCCGCGCGCCACTTCCACCGTGGTGCCCTGGCAAAGTTCAATAAGGAAGGTCTGTTCGCGCGCTTCTACAATTGTGCCAATCAACCCGCCGGCAAAAGAGACTTTACGCCCGGCACGAAGCTCGGCGATCATGCGCTGGCGCTCTTTTTCCTTGCGCTGCTGCGGGCGGAGCAAAATAAAGTAGAAAAGGCCGAAAATAATGATCAGGGGCAGAAAGCCGCCCATGCTGCCAAAGATGCCGCCGGGCTGGGCTTGGCCTTCCGGGGTGGGAGCCGGCTGAGTGGTCGTTGCCGCCGTTGTGGCCGGCGCAGAGGATGCTAATACGTTCATGCGATGTCCTTCTTGATCCATCTGGGCATTGCTCTGGGCAATGAAATAAGTTCGCTTAGTATACCTTTTTTTTTACAGGAATGAAAGTTCTTTTTCCTGCCGTATATGGGGGGACGCAGCAGACGGCTTCTGTTAGGCCAGTCGGCTGCGCAGCATTTCCTGAACCAGCTGCGGCGAGGCTTTGCCTTTGGATTGTTTCATAACCTGCCCCACAAGGAAGCCGAGCGCGGCCTGTTTGCCGGCTTTGAAATCGGCCACGACTTTGGGGTTGGCGGCCAGAGCGGCGTCTACAAAGGCCTCGATTGCGTCGGCATCGGAGACTTGTCCTAATCCCCGTTCGCGGACGATGGCCGCGGGGTCGCCGCCTTTTTCGAAAAGTTCGGGCAGGAGGGCTTTGGCGGTGGGGCCGTTGATGGTTTTGTCGGCAAGCAGTTTGAGCAGGTCGCCCAAGGCTTCGGCCGTGAGGGCAGAGTCTGTGAGTGCTACGCTGGTTTTGGCTGTCAACGCCAAGACTTCTGCCATCACCCAGTTGGAGGCCAGCTTGCCATTGCCGCAGCGTTTGGCGGCGGCTTCAAAAAGGTCGGCCAGGGCTCGGTCGGCGGAGAGGACGCCGGCGTCATATTCCGGGATGCCATATTCTGCGATCATACGTGTACGCCGTTTGGCGGGGGCTTCCGGCAGGTCTGCCGCCCAAGCGGCTACCTGTTCGGGCGAGAGGGCAATGGGCATCAGGTCAGGCTCAGGGAAATAGCGGTAATCGTCAGCATTTTCCTTGGTGCGCATGACAAAGGTCTCGCCGAGCTCAGGATCCCACCGGCGGGTTTCCTGGCGAAGCGGCTGCCCGGCGGCGGCGGCGGATTTTTGACGCTCAATTTCGAAGAGGAGGGCGGCGTGGATACCGCTGAACGTGTTCATGTTCTTGATCTCGATCTTCGTGCCATAGGCCTGCTGCCCGCGCGGCCGAATAGAAATGTTCACGTCCGAGCGCATATTTCCCTCTTCGAGGTTACACTCGCTCACGCCGGCGTAGATCATCATCTCCCGCAAGGCTGTCAGGTAAGCGATGGCTTCATCAGCTGAACGCAGATCCGGCTCTGAGACGATTTCCATGAGCGGGACGCCTGCGCGGTTGAAGTCTACGCCAGAACAGCCGGCTCGATGGGTCAGCTTGCCGACGTCTTCTTCCAGGTGGATGTGGTGAATGCGGATCGTGCGGCGCACACCGTCTTCACCGGAAATCTCTACGCCGCCGCCAAGACAAAGCGGTTGATCCAGCTGGGTGATCTGATAATCTTTGGAAGAATCTGGATAGAAGTAGTTTTTTCGATCGAACTTTGCATAGCCGGCAATTCGGCACCCGAGCATCAGGCCGGCCATCACGGTGTAGCGGATGGCCTCGCGGTTCATGCTGGGCAGTGCACCAGGATATCCCAGGCAGACGGGGCAGACGTGAGAATTGGGCGGTGCTCCAAAGCTTGTGCCGCATCCGCAGAACATTTTGGTGCGCGTTTTCAGCTGAACGTGTGTCTCCAGCCCAATGACAACTTCATAATCCATGGTTAAAAATCCTTTCCCCATCCCGGCTCAGCGTGGCAGCTCCAACGCTTTGGCCACGCGGAAGAGCATCATCTCTCCGAAGTTTGGGCCGATCAGCTGCACGCCCACCGGCTTGCCTGCGGCAGTCTTCCCGGCAGGGAGCGAAAGCGCGCAACACCCGGCCAGATTGACGCCCACGGTGAGGACGTCTGAAAGGTAGTTGCGAATGGGGTCGTTCTGATAGACGCCCAGCGGCCAGGCAGGCTCGGGTGTAACGGGAGCGAGTAGCAGATCGCACTGGGCAAAGGCGGCCTCAAAGTCGCGCCGAATGAGCGTGCGCACTTTTTGCGCCCGATTATAGTAGGCATCGTAAAATCCGCTTGAAAGCACGAAGGTCCCCAGCAGAATACGCCGCTTGACCTCTGCGCCGAAACCCTCCGCACGTGTCCGCTTATATTGTTCAATCACGTCATCGCACGGCACGCGCAGCCCATAGCGCACACCATCGAAACGCGCTAGGTTTGCCGAGATTTCCGCCGTCATGCAAATGTAATAGGTGGGGATGCCATATGCGGTGTTTGGCAGAGAAACCGGGCGCAGCGTGGCGCCGAGACGCTCTGCCCGCATCTTGGCTTCTTCGATCCGTGTATGCACTTCCGGATCCAGCCCCTCGCCGAAATATTCTTTCGGAATGCCCAGCGTGATGCCGGCGAGCGGCTTCTCTGAGCCTTCGCTTTCGATCCAGGCCTGTGTATAATCCGGCACGGGTTCATCCAGGCTTGTCGCATCCATTGCATCCTGCCCGGAGATGACGTTCATCAACAGTGCGGCATCTTCCACCGTCTTGGTCATAGGCCCCACCTGGTCGAGCGAAGAGGCGCAGGCTACGATGCCATAGCGCGACACGCGGCCATAGGTTGGCTTCACGCCCACCAGCCCGCAGTGCGAGGCCGGCTGACGGATTGAGCCGCCGGTGTCCGTTCCCAGTGCGCAGAGCGCCAGGTCTCCGCCTACAGCTGCTGCGCTTCCGCCTGAGGAGCCTCCGGGGATGCATCCGCGTGCCACAGGGTTTTCCGTTGGCCCGAAGTAAGACGTCTGCGTGGTGGAGCCTAGGGCGAATTCATCCATATTTGTCCGCCCAAGAAAGACGGCGCCCGCTGCCCGAAGCTGGGCGATCACGGTAGCGTCATAGGGCGCCACATAGCCTTCCAGAATGTGCGAAGAAGCCGTACAGGGCTGCCCCTTTACATTCATGTTGTCTTTGACGGCTATCGGCACGCCAAGCAGCGGCAGCTCCTGCCCCGCCGCCCGCATTCGATCGGCTTCCGCCGCCTGCGCCAGGGCGCCCTCGGCATCGAGGGTGACATAGGCGTGAATGGTGTTTTGCGCGGCTTGCGCGGCCTGCAGCACGCCCTGCGTCAGCTCAACGGAGGTGAATGCTCCTGCGCGCATGCCGCGCAAGGCCTCGGTTACGGTCATCTTTGCGAATTCCACACCGGGCTCCTTTCTTATTCTACCACCCGGGGCATCCGGATTTCATCCCCGACACGCGCGGGCGCATTGTCCAGTACCGTCTCCGTATCCAGGCCTTCCCTCGGCGTATCTTCCCGGAAAATATTGTTGACGCCGTGCCCGTGCAGGGTGGCTGGGAGCGATGTTACATCCAGCGCGGAAATACGCTCTACATAGGCAACAATGGTTTCCAGCTGCCCGCCGAACAATGTGCGTTCTTCATCTGTCAGCGCCAGCCGCGCTAAATGCGCCACACGGTCAATATCAAATCCTGCCATAACGCTCCTCAATTCCTGAAGCGGGCAGTATAGCAAAATGCCGCCGCCGCTGCCGCGCTGGTGGCGGCTTTGCGTTCAATCTGCCCGGGATGGGGTTGGGCGGGCAAATGGCCGGTACGGTTGGTTTCGTTGGGAAATTGTGTTATTTTAGAAGAGGTTGAAGAAAGGAGCTGCGATGAAGCTTGCGATTCTGGGCGCCGGGAATATGGGAGGCGCTATTGCCAAAGGGTTGGTTCGTGCGGGAGCCGTCCGGCCGGAAGAAATTTTGTTTGCGCATCCGCACAATGGGCTTCCTGCGGAGTTGGCGCAGGAGGGGTTTCGCTCGGTGCTTTCGAACGAAGAGGCGGTGCAGGGCGCTTCGGTGGTGTTTGTAGCGGTGAAGCCCTATCTGGTGAGCCAGATATTGCAGCCGCTGGCGCGTGAATTGGCGCCGGGCACGGTATTGATCTCGGTGGCGGCGGGGGTAACGCTGGCGGATTTGCGGGAAGATTTGAGCCGCAGCCGCGAGGTGCAGATTGTGCGCGCCATGCCGAATACAGCTGTGGGGCTTTGCACGGGGGTAACGGCATTGGCGGCAGAGACGGAAGCCGGGCTGAAGGCAGCGAAGGAGCTCTTTGATCACCTGGGGTTGGCTTTTGAGTTCCCGGAAGAGCGCTTTAGTGCGATTACCGCGCTTTCCGGCTGCGGCATTGCGCACGCGCTGCGGTTTTTGCGGGCGGGGCAGTCGGCCGGGTTGCAAATGGGGATTCCGGCGGGGCTTTCGGGAGAGATTTTTGCGCAGGTCATGATGGGGGCGGCGGCGCTGGTGTTGCGCTCGGGCAACCACCCCGAGACGGAGGTGGATCGTGTGTGTACACCGGGCGGGTTGACGATCCGCGGGCTGAATGTGATGGAAGCCAAAGGGTTTACGGGCGCGGTGGTGCAGGGGTTATTGGCATCACTTCCGGAGAAGTAACATGCGTATCGTAGTGAAAATCGGATCGAATGTTCTGGCGCGCGCAAACGGGCGTTTGAGCATTGCGCGCATGGCGGAGCTGGTGGATGAAGTGGCTGCACTGTGCGATCAGGGGCATCAGGTATTGATTGTCTCTTCGGGCGCTGTGGCGGCGGGCAAGGCACAGGTGGCGCTTCCCAAGACGGTGGATCGCGTGGCGCGCCGGCAGGTGCTCAGTGCGGTGGGGCAGGTGCTGCTGCTCGATACCTACCGCACGCTGTTCGCTGCCAATGGGTTTGACGTGGGGCAGATCTTGCTCACCAAGAGCGACTTTTCTACCGAGGAGCATGCTTCGAACATTCGTCAGTGCATCCAGGCGTTCTTTGCCTATGGCATTGTGCCGGTGGTGAACGAGAACGACACGGTGAGTGTGGAAGGGCTGATGTTTACCGACAATGACGAGCTGGCCGGGATCCTTTCCCGTCTCATCCAGGCCGATCTTCTCATCATTCTCTCCTCGGTGGATGGGCTTTATGATGGCGACCCAGCAGCCCCAGAGTCCAAGCTTATCCGCATCGTTTCTCCTGGAGAAGATCTGACGCACGTGGTTTCTGAGAAGACAAGCAGTCAGGGGCGCGGCGGCATGAGCACCAAGCTGCAGGTGGCTGCCCGTGCAGCGCAGGAGGGGATTACCGTGGTGGTGGCCAACGGCATGCGCCATAGTGTGCTGGCCGATGTGGTTGCCGGGCGGGAGGTGCCGTGTACGCGCTTCCTGCCAAGGAAAGCTTGAGACGGTAAGAGCCTTTAAGCTGGAAAGGACGCGCCCCGCCGGGTTTGGCAGGGCGCGTTCCATTTAAGGGGACGGCTTATTTAAAGAATGTCTGGCTGAAGGGTGAAGCGCCCCTCAAACAGGGAGTCGAGGCTCGTTAGACGGTCGTTACGCGGTGCTCCTCGTCTCGGTTGAGCACTTCTACAAAGGCATGTTTGCCGCGCACAAAAAGGCCATGGACGGCATCGGTGCCTTCGCGGCGAATGATGTCGAGAATGAGGTCGATCATGGGGCGTGTGATTCTCAGGCCTGGAATAAAGACGGGGATGCCAGGTGGGTAGGGCACTAGGAGCTGGGAACAGATGCGCCCTTCACAGGCTTCGAGGGGCAGGAGCTCGCCATCGCAGAGGGCTGCATCCCGCGGGAGAACGGCCGGCTGCCCGGCGATGGCCTGCCCCAGCGTTTCGGCGTCTGCGGGGAGTGCGTCAGGCAAGCCGATGGCATCCTGCATCTGGCGGATACACCGGAAGAGATATTCGAAATGTTCACGGACGGTTCCAACGGTTACCAGGAAGAGAATGGTTACGGAGGTGGCCTTTTCCCATTGGATGTGTGCTCCGTGAAGCAGGCGCTTGAACTCCTCGCAGGCCTTAGCGTTGCGGAAAACAAGCATCATTTTGAGCGGGTCGTGGAAATACCCCTGCGCTTTCCATTTCGGGTCATTGCCCGCGATTGCGCGCAGACCGGCGAAACACTCATGAATGGGGCGGCCAACAAGAGCGGCCACCCGCTGCTGGAAGGCCGCCACCCAATGAAGGCGCTGTTCAAGAATAAAGAGCCCTTCAAGGCGCATTTGGATGCCGGCCATGTCGAGCGTGGCAAGGGTGGGATAATGAGGGGAGGTGGAGTGCCAGTAACGGAGGACTTCGTGCAGATCGTGCGAGAACTTTTCGTAGGATCCGTGGCCATGCAGATGGAAGCGGCGCCTGAGCCAGCGGAAAGGCTTGCCGGAGTCGGTTTCCAAAAGCGCTTTAAAGCGGTTGGAAACATGAATCATGGAGGCTTGCGAGAAGGCTGCAAGCGCCTTATGGGTGGATTGCACGGCGAAATGCGCCCCGCCGATTTCGCTTACGGCGTTGTAGCGCATTTGGCGGCCATCGGGCAAGGTCCGGGTGTAGTAGGGGTGAAAGGCCAGATAAGGCGCCCAGGCTTCATCGGCATAAAAGAGCAGGCCGGCTTCTTCACATAGACGCCCAATTTCCCAGACGGGGTAGACGATGCCTTCGTAGGTGCAGGTGGTGATCACGAGCATCTTGGGGCGCTGCGCTTCGGGAAGGGTTTGGGCGCGTGCAAGCTCAGCCTTGAGGTCGTCCAGCGCGATAGGCCCCCACACGCCCAGGCGGGCATTGTAGCGGGCGGGAAGGTAACGGGGCACCGCACCGGCCATAACCACGGCGTGGTGGACGGATTTGTGGCAGTTGCGGTCGAGCAGAACGGCTTCGCCCGGGCGCAACAGGGTCATGAGCATGGCCTTGTTGGAGGTGCTGGTGCCGTTGGTAACGAAGCAGCTTTGAGCGGTGCCGAAGATTTCAGAGGCGAGGCGCTGGGCTTCAGAGAGGGGAGTGTGCCCCTCGGGGTCGGAGAGGTCGCCCAGCGACTCCACCGAAACGGAAAGATCCGTTCGGAAGATCATGGAGGAGAAGGCATCGTGGAAGCCGTGCAGAAAAGGGGATCGTCCGAAGGCGTTGCCGTTATTGTGCCCGGGGGTGTGCCAGCTGGTCCCGGCTCGACGGCGGACATATTGGCGGAGAGCGTCCCAGAAGCGCGGCAGCCAGAAAGAGGCGAAGAGGTGGTCAATCCGCTCCCGGAACTTTCCGGGGTTGGCGATCACGGAGAAGGGTTTTTGCGCCCAGCGGCGAGAAGGCAGGTGGAGCTTGGCGTGCCCCGGGCGCGTGATGAGCACCTTTGGAATGGCCGGGAAATAGGTCAGAAACCAGACCGGGAGGGAGAGTCCATCGAGTCGGTAATCAAAGACTGGGCGCCCGGCCAGCTCGTCATCCAGCAAAAAAAGGCAGCAGTGGCTGCCGTCTTCGGAGAGCGAGTGGCGTTCATCGAGCGTATGAAAAAGGGCGGTGTCCAGCTCCGCAGGCGTACGCACGGCAATAAGCCGGAGTTCTGGGTAGTCCAGTGGATCTTCGAAGGTGAAGTGTTCACGGCAAAATGCCTGAAACGCATCTGAGAGGCCATATTCAAGCTCTTGCAGAAAGGCGGGAGTCGCCTCGGGGGCATCGGTGAGGTAAAAGACGGTTTGTGCTTCCATTGGGAGATGTGCGTGGGGGAGCAAAAGAAACGGAGGTTTGGATTCGGGAAAAAGAATCCAAACCTCCGATTTTTCCGTTACTCGGAGACGTTACTCCGCAACGATGGCTTCCATCGGGCAAGCCCCGGCGCACGTGCCGCAGCTGACGCACTTGTCAGGGTCAATCACGTAGATCGGGCTACCTGCCGAGATGGCTTCTACGGGGCACTCGCCGGCACAGGTTCCGCACGCCACACACTTATCGGTGATTTTGTAAGCCATGATATCGCTCCTTCTTGGCCCGGAGGCCATTCTCTGCCCGGAAGCGCCATGCCCCGGGTTTGCCGCTATTATAACAAAGCCCCCCGTGTATTTGTCGAGACTAAATGCACCGTACTGCAAGTGCCGTCCGGGCGGGCTTCGTATGTATTGGAAATACAAAAGCGGCCATGCAGACAGGCCGCTTGATGTGGTTGCCTCACAAGGATTCGAACCTTGACAAACTGATCCAGAGTCAGTTGTGCTACCGTTACACCATGAGGCAGAGAGAAGTAAAACGCGTTCATTATGCCAAACTTCCGCATTGAACGCAAGCAAAAAGTATATCAAAAAGAATCCGGGTAGCGCGTGTTCTGTGCAGAAAGCGGTGCAGATGAGATACGGGTGCCGACAGGGTGAGGGCGATGGCGGTGTTTCTCTCGGGAGGACATGCCGGGAGGAGGGGGCTTGTCACGGTTTGCTTCAAAGGTTTAACGCACGTGCGGTGGAAATGGGGAATAGAGTGGAAAGGGCTGAACTGGAATAGCGGGGTTTTGATTTGAGGGGATTTGGGCGGGGTGGATGATTGAGAATGAAAAGGGGAGTTATCCATGAAGTTGAGAATAGATTACGGCTCTTGAGGGGCTATTCTCAAAGAGCCTGATAACAGATACGGGCGGTTGATTTGTAAGGGGATTTTAAGCCCGCATTGGAGCTTGGGCAAGTCCGGGGCGGGTTCATCTTAAAGTCGGGGCGGGTTTGAGGGGCGTCCGCCCCGGGGTGGTTTCAGGGGCCGGGTGGACAACATACCGGGCAGGTCGGAAAGAAGGGAGGATGTATTGGGGTGTATACAGGTCGGAATGAGGGGCGTGGAGTTACAGCCAAGGCGGTACATCATTGTGCTATAATGCCCTCCTACATTATCCTTATAGGAGGACGGTTATGGACACCATCGCCATTGGGTGCGATCACGCAGGCGTTGCCTTGAAGAGTAAACTGATTTCGTTTCTTGAGTCTCGCGGAATGTGTGTTGCGGACAAGGGTTCTTTTGATGCTGCAGCTGCCGATGATTACACGGATTTTGCGGTATCGGTTTGCGAGGCGGTGTTGGAAGGTCAGGCTCAGCGCGGCGTATTGCTGTGCACAACCGGTATTGGCATGAGCATTGTGGCGAATCGTTTCACGGGAATTCGCGCAGCGATTGTAACGGATGAGGCGGTGGCCAAGCTCTCCCGCGAACATAACGATGCCAATGTGATTATTCTTTCGGCGCGGGCACTGAGCGATGAGGCGGCGGTGCGGGCGTTGGATGTCTGGCTGAAGACTCCTTTTTCCGGTGCGGAACGCCATGTGCGGCGGTTGAAGAAGTGCGATCGTGCGGGGCGGTTGGCGGAGTCGTCGCTTCTGGCTTCGGCGGATCCGGAGGTTCATGCGGCCATTGTGGCTCAGGTTCATCAGGAAGATGAAACAGTGAATCTGATTGCTTCGGAGAATTATACTTCGGCGGCGGTGCGTGAGGCGCAGGGTTCGGTGTTGAATAATAAATATGCTGAGGGGTATCCGGGAAAACGATGGTATAGCGGATGCATCCCGGTGGATACGGTGGAAACGCTGGCCATTGAGCGGGCGAAGAAGCTGTTTGGCGCTGAGGCGGCCAATGTGCAGCCGCATTGCGGCAGTGCAGCCAATATGGCCGTGTTCTTTGCCATGCTGCAGCCTGGAGACACGATTCTTTCGATGAGTCTCGACCAGGGCGGGCATTTGAGCCATGGTTCGCCGGTGAACTTCTCGGGCAAGCTGTATCACATTGTGCCCTACACGGTGAATCGTGAGACGGAATGCCTGGATTATGACGCGCTTGAGCAATTGGCGTTGGAGGCGCGTCCGAAGCTGATTCTGGCGGGTGCATCGGCGTATCCACGGGTGATCGATTTTGCGCGGTTCCGGGCGATTGCCGATAAGGTGGGCGCCTATTTGATGGTAGACATGGCGCATATTGCCGGATTGGTGGCCGGAGGGGTGCATCCGTCGCCGGTGCCGTTTGCCGACTTTGTTACTACCACCACGCACAAGACGCTGCGCGGTCCGCGTTCGGGGCTGATCCTCTGCAAGGAAAAGTACATTGCCGCC
Organism: uncultured Lentisphaeraceae bacterium; assembly: GCA_937892925.1. GTDB lineage: Bacteria > Verrucomicrobiota > Kiritimatiellia > RFP12 > DVOR01 > Spyradenecus. The sequence goes on along the minus strand of CALBHX010000028.1, from coordinate 44,835 downwards.
ATCAATAAGACCGTGTTTCCCGGGATTCAGGGCGGGCCGCTTGAAAATGTGATTGCGGCCAAGGCTGTTTGCTTTAACGAGTGGCTGCATCGGGATGCGCACGCGTACGCCGCGCAGATTGTGGCCAACACGCAAACACTGGCAAAGGTGCTTCAGGAGGCGGGTTTCCGGTTGGTTTCCGGGGGCACGGAAAATCATCTGTTCCTGGTGGATGTGAAGGCTGCCGGGCTGACTGGAAAGCAGGCCGCCGCTGCGCTGGACGCTGCCGGTATCATCTGCAACAAGAACACCATTCCGTATGATACGGAGAGCCCGTTCGTTACCTCCGGTATCCGGATTGGCACAGCAGCGGTTACCACGCGCGGGATGAAGGAGCCTGAGATGGTGAAGCTGGGCGGCTGGATTGTTCAGGTGCTGAAGTCGCCGGAAGATACGGAGCTCCAGGCCAGGGTGCGTGAGGAGGTTCGGGCGTGGGTCGCGCAGTTCCCCGTTCCCTAAACCCGAGCGGGCAGCGCCCGCCGATAGATCGCCGGACGCTCGCCTGGGTTTCGGCCGCCATTTTGGTGGGCGTTGTCCTGGGCGGGTGGTTTGGCAATTTGGGGCGTGAGGCTAAACAGCCCGGAGAGGCCATTCGAACAACCGATGCCTCCGGACATTGGGCGCATCATGCCGAGCCGAATGTGGATGCGGAAATTCTAACGAATACGCGTATCCGCTTGGTGATGCAGGCGCTGCCCACCTATGCGCTGCTCCATGCCGGCCGGCTGCCCGATTCTCTGGAAGCGCTGGTATCCTCCGGCCTTCTGGGCTCGGAAGTGATTCGTGATGGATGGGCTCGTCAGCTGCTCTATCGGGTGGATCATGAAACGGGGCATTACAGCGTTCGGTCGCTTGGAGCAGATGGGGTCGCTTCGGCGGATGATATTCCGGCGCCGCGCGGCGCGTGATTGGAATGGGCAGCCCATGAAAAAACTTTTGGTGGTTCAGGTGGCGGCGTGGGGTTATCGTTGGCTCCGGCAGGAGGGGGTCTCTTCGCTCGCCGGGCTGCCGATCCGATCGCTGCGCCCGGTCTTTCCTGCGGTTACCTGTGTGGCGCAGGCTACGCTGCGGACGGGGCTTCCTCCTGCGGCGCATGGAATGCCGGCGAATGGACGGTTTTTTCGAGAAACGTATCAAAGTGCGTTTTGGAACCAGTCGGCCAGACTGGTTTCCGGGGCACGGATTTGGGAGGCCTTTCGTGCGCGGGGCGGGCGCGTGGGGCTTTATTTCTTTCAGCAGTCGTTAGGCGAACAGGTGGATGAAGTGGTGTCTCCGGCTCCGATTCATACACATGGCGGCGGGATGATTATGGCTACTTACCAGAAGCCGCCGCGTGTGCTTGGCGTGGAGAACCCGGTGGCGCTTTGGCGGTATTGGGGACCGCTTGCTTCACCGAATGTGGGCTGGGATATCGTGCGGGTGCTGGAGGCGCGGCTGGCGCGGGGAGATGCCCCAGAGCTGATGATGGCCTATCTTCCAACGTTGGATTATGACCTTCAGCGTCATGGGCTTGACCACCCTAAAGCGCGGCGATCGTTGGCGCTCTGCATGGCGCAGCTGGAGCGGCTGATAGGTGCGGCTCGGGCGCAGGGATATGCGGTGGCCGTTTCGGGGGATTATGCGATTGCCAACGCGGAAGGTTCGGTGGTTTTTCCTAATCGGATCTTGCGGCAGCAGGGGCTGTTTGCAACGCGGCGGGTACGCCGGATGGCCTATCCGGACTTCTTCCAAAGCCGGGCGCTCGCATTATGTGATCATCAGTGTGCGCTCATTTATTGTCTGGATCCTGCCTGCCGGGAGCAGGTGCGTGAGATTCTGGAAGCGTTGCCTGAAGTGGCGGAGGTGCGTCCTGGGGTGGGCGATGTGGATTGGGAAGCGGTTGCCAGGCCAGGATGCTGGTTTGCCTGGCCGTGGTGGGAGCGGGCGGAGGAGGCTCCGGATTACGCTTCGCATGTGGATATCCACAATAAGCCGGGGTTTGACCCGTGCGAATTGTTTTTTGGGCGGACACCGTTTCAGGTTTCTGCCGATACCGCACGTGTTCGGGGGACGCATGGCCGGGATGAGGATCCGGTGGCTTGGGCAACGGATTTGCCCATAACCGCCGCTGCTGACGCGGTGGCTTTTGCCGCCGCCCTCCGGGAGTGGCTGAGCACCTGACGGGCGAATGGGTGCATGCCGCAGAATTGGGTTTGATATCTGGCTCGCGGCTCTCGATTTTCTGCTTTGGGTAAACAAAACCGCGCGGAGAGGGATTTTCTTCTCCGCGCGTGGTTTATGAGGGTGTGTTTATTCAGCTTGGCGGCATCAGGCGTTCAGCAGCTGTGCCAGCTGCTGGGCAGATCGCGCCTGGACCCGGTCATAGAGGCTGTTGCCGTGGGCATCCATGGCTACAACAACGGGGAAATCTTTTACGCGTAAGTGCCACAGAGCTTCCGCCGCGCCGAAGGTTTCCAAAAAGTCCACCCCCTCTACAGCTGTTACCGTGTTTGCAATCAAAGTGGCTGCACCGCCCACTGCCTGCAGATAGACACAGCCGAAACGGCGGCAGGCCTCTAGGGTTCGGGCGCCCATGCCGCCCTTTCCGATAATCAACCGCAAGCCAAAACGTTCAATGATTTCGGCTTCGTAGGGTTCTTCGCGGGATGAGGTGGTCGGGCCGCCTGCAACCATACGCCAGCCGGCTGGCGTATGGAGCATAACCGGCCCGCAGTGATACAGTGCGGCGCGGTGCAAGTCTATACCCTCAGGCAGCGCGCCCCCATCGTGGAGATACTTGTGCAGGCGGTCGCGCCCAGTGTACACAAGCCCGTTCAACGCGAGGGGCTCCCCCAGCTTGAGTGCGCGTACGTCGCATGTAGCGATATCCACCGGAGACCTCCTCAGACGAGCCCGCCGCCTACGTTTGCGGCGGCCAGCGTTGCGGCATTCACGGTCATGCGCTGTTCGTCTTCCAACAAGCCGTTGAGCGCGTGGACGTAGGCGCGGATGGCCGCTTCAATAATGTCTTGCGCCACGCCGCGCCCCAGATAGACGCGCTGGTTATGGCGCACGCGCAAATCGCATTCTCCCTGCGCATCCACATTTGCTGTAACGGCTGAGACTGAGAAGTTTTCGATTGTGACGTGCAGGTTGAGCATCTTATTGATGGCATTGAACGAGGCCTCGATGGGTCCGCTTCCCATGGCGACTTCTTCAACGGTTTGCCCGTCCACCCGCAGGCGCACGGTTGACACATTGGCGTTGGTATTTCCTGTGGCGGCCAGGAAACGGTCAAACACCAGTTTTTGTTGGGCGTCCGGGCGCATTTCCAGGCCGCGGGCAAGCGCCTCGATGTCTGCATCTGTAACCACTTTTTTGGCATCGGCCAAATCCTTAAAGCGTGCGAACAACTCCTGCAGGCGGTCTTCCGAGAGGGAAATGCCCAGCTGTGCGAGGCGGTCTTTGAGTGCGTGTTTGCCGGAATGCTTGCCCAGCACCATCTGGCTCTGCGTTAAGCCGATGGACTCTGGGGTCATAATTTCATAGGTTTCGCGGTTGGCCAACATGCCATGCTGGTGAATTCCGGATTCATGGGCGAATGCATTTTGCCCGACAATGGCTTTATTGTTCTGCACGCGGCTGCCCGTTACGGAACAGACGCAGCGGCTGGTGGACATGATCTTTGTCGTGTCAACGCCGCACGTCAGGTCGGAAAAATAATCATGCCGCGTGCGCAATGCCATGACGATTTCTTCCAGTGCTGCATTTCCTGCGCGTTCGCCGATGCCGTTGATGGTGCATTCGGCCTGTCCTGCCCCTGCACGCAAAGCTGCCAGGGTGTTGGCTACGGCCAGCCCTAGGTCGTTATGACAATGCACGGCGATGGTTGCCTGGTCTACGTTTGGCACGTGCTCCATGACCCCGCGAATCCGCGCACCGAATTCTTCTGGAATGGCATAACCGACCGTGTCCGGCAGGTTAACTACGGTGGCGCCGGCTTTGATTACAGCTTCAATGACGCGCCAGGAAAAGGCTTCCTCTGTCCGCGTGTAATCTTCCAGTGAGAACTGAACGTCAGGGCAGAGCGTGCGCGCATAGGAGACCATCGATACGGCCTGCTGCAAGACCTGCTCCGGCGACATGCGTAATTTGTATTGCATATGTACCGGGCTTGTGGCCAGAAAGGTGTGAATCCGCGGGCGTTCCGCCTTGCAGACGGCTGCCCAGGCCTGGTCGATGTCTCCCTTCAGGCATCGCGCCAAAGAGGCTACGGTGCATCCTTTTACCTGCGCGGCAATAGCCTGAACGCTTTCAAAGTCGCCCGGAGAGGCAATCGCAAACCCGGCCTCGATTACGTCCACCTTTAAGGCCTCCAGATTCCCGGCCACCAGGAGCTTGTCATGCAGCTTCATGCTGCAGCCCGGGCTCTGCTCGCCATCGCGAAGCGTGGTGTCGAAGATTGCGATCTTGCGTGTGCTCATGGTGTCTTCCTGTCTGTTGCTTCTTCAGGGACGCGGCGGTTCTTTACACAAAGAAGCCTCCGCAGTCAGTTAAACCCGCGGAGGCGCTTATACCCTTATTTGGAACCTTTATCCAAAACGGAAAAACCCCCGCTTCCGGCCGCGTAAAAGCGGCAGGCTGCTAAGTCGAAAGGTTGCCTGTGTGGAAACGATGCGTTCCATAATGCGCGACATGGTAACAAAAGCCCATGCCCCCTGCAAGCTGTCATTTATCCTGCTGCGGGATTTACCGGGTGCGGAACGCCTTCGTCGCAATCTGGGCGCTTGTCCTCGTGAACACTCAGGCATGAAGGTGAAAGCTCTATTTGGGCGTGTGTGAACGGCGTGCGGCGTGCGGGCGGAGAGATTCAGGAGAAAGTTGATGCGGGGCATGGCGCACGGTGTGGGGGAGATTCGCGGACGGGAAGGGCGGTTGTCCCGCTATTGTAAAAAAGGCTTGCGTTTAACAGGTGTTTTTGATATGGTTGATGGGTTACGTCTAGGGATGAACTGTCATTTCTGGGCGCATGTCGGCCTTCGATTCGCGATCCAGCTGTCTACTGTCGCCCGAAGGCTCGGCTGTCCGCCGGGGTGGAGAGCGTTGGAATCGCTCCTGCTGACCTTTTGGATCTCCTGCGCAGGGCAGGATGTTTCAGAACAATTCCTCAAAAAGGTGTGAGGCATGGCCAGAGACAAGGATTACGTGTTCGGGAAATTGAAGGCGCCTATTCAGCCGCCAAACCTGATCGAGATTCAGACGCAGTCTTTTGCGGATTTTCTGCAAGCGGATGTGAGTGCGGGAAAGCGTCAGAACAAGGGGCTTCAGGCAATTTTCCGGGAAGTGTTCCCGGTGGTGTCGAAGGATGGGCGCTTTACGATCGACTTCGTGCGCTACAATCTGGAGAAACCCAAAAAGACGGCGTTTGAGGCGCTTCGCGACGGGGATACGTTTTCGGCTCCGCTGCATGCAACGTTTCGCCTGAAAGACGGCGATGAGGTGCGCGAAGACGATGTCTATCTGGGTGAGATCCCGCTGATGACGCGTGATGGCGCCTTCATTATCAATGGCGCCGAGCGGGTGATTGTTTCGCAGCTGCACCGCAGCCCCGGGGTGTGTTCGGAGAAAACGCAGCATGCCAACGGGCACGACCTTTACTCGGTTCGTATTATTCCGGATCATGGTTCGTGGATTGAAATTCAGTTTGACACATCGGACGCGATGTGGGTTTACCTGGATCGCCGGCGCCGGGCGCGTAAGTTTTATGTAACCACTTTTCTGCGGACGCTGGGGTATGGTTCGGATGAGGATATCCTCAAGCTGTACTACAACTTCCATTCGGTTTCGACGAAAGACCGCTGGACGGATGAGGAGCTGACGAGTTATGTGCTCAAGGACGATTTGATTGACCTGAACTCCGGCTCGGTGTTGGCGCGGCGGTACGACCCCGTGACGCCGGCGGTGGTGGATCTGGCCGCGCGCGCAGGGATTCCCTTCTTTGATGTGGTGGATACTTCGTTTGACAAGGGGCTGCTCCTGAAAACGATTAAGGCCGATCCGACGCACAGCGAAGAAGAGGCCGTGAAGGATATCTATCATCGGCTGCGCCCGGGTGATCCCATGACGGCGGCAAATGCGCGGGCTTATGTTCATTCGCAGTTCTTTGATCAGCGCCGGTACGACTTGGGCTATGTGGGGCGCTACAAAGTGAATCAGCGCCTGGGGCTGATGAACAAGGTGGATTTGAATCTGCGTGTGCTCTCGGATGACGGGATTGAGGTGGTGGAAGCCCTGCGTCTGCTGCTGAATATCTCTGCGGGGCGTGAACATGTGGATGATATTGACCATTTGGGCAACCGTCGTATCCGCACCACAGGTGAATTGCTTGAAAATGCCTGCCGAGTGGGGCTGGCCCGTACGGAGCGGTTGATCCGTGAGCGGATGAGCACGTATGATCCGAGCACGCAGAATGCCGTTTTGTCGCCGATCAAGCTGGTCACGTCCAAGAGCCTTTCCGCGGTGATTCAGGATTTCTTCGGGCGGAGCCAGTTGAGCCAGTTCATGGATATGACCAATCCGCTGTCGGCTTTGGCGCACAAGCGCCGGTTGTCCGCATTGGGGCCGGGCGGCTTGTCGCGTGAGCGCGCCGGATTCGAAGTGCGCGACGTGCATCCCACGCACTATGGCCGTATTTGCCCGATTGAGACGCCGGAAGGCCCGAACATCGGGTTGATTTCATCGCTGGGCATCTACGCTAAGATCAATGCGTATGGCTTTATTGAAACGCCTTACCGTGTGGTGAAAGATGGGCGTGTAACCGATGAGATCCTCTACATCGATGCCGATGAAGAGGAGAAGCACGTGATTGCGCAGGCGAATGCGCCCCTGGATGCGAATGGGCGGTTTGTCAACGCTACGGTTAAGGTGCGCGAGCGCGGAGAGTTCACCACAGCTGCGCCGGATGCGATTGACCTGATGGATGTGAGCCCGATGCAGGTGATTTCGATCGCTGCCGGGTTGATTCCGTTCCTGGAGCATGACGACGCAAACCGTGCCCTGATGGGTGCGAACATGATGCGCCAGGGCGTGCCGCTCATGCGGACGGAGCGTCCGCGTGTGGGCACGGGGCTTGAAGGCATTGCGGCTGCTGACAGCTGTGTGACGGTGCTGGCGGAAGAAGACGGTATTGTGGCCTATGTGTCGGCCACAGAAATCGTGGTCTCCAAGGATGGCAAGTGCCCGCCGCGGGTGCGCAAGGGCGAAAAGGTGCCCGGATGCCGCCGGTATGTGCTTGAGAAGTTCCGCCGTTCCAATGCCGGTACGTGCGTGAATCAGAAGCCGATCGTCAGCCTTGGGCAGGCGGTCAAGAAGGGGCAGACGCTGGCCGACGGCCCGGCAACGGACGACGGCGAGTTGGCGTTGGGCAAGAACCTGCTGGTGGCCTTCATGCCATGGCGCGGATTTAACTTCGAAGACGCGATTCTGATCAATGAACGGTGTGTGAAGAACGACACCTTTACATCGATTCACATTAAAGATTTTGAAGTGGGTGCCCGCGATACCAAGCTTGGGCCGGAAGAGATCACGCGCGATATCCCCAACGTGGGCGAAGACATGCTTCGAAATCTCGGCACAGACGGTGTGATTCGCATTGGTGCCGAGGTGAAGCCAGGCGACATCCTAGTGGGCAAAATTACCCCGAAAAGTGAAACGGAACTGGCTCCGGAAGAGCGGCTGCTTCGCGCTATTTTCGGCGAAAAAGCCGCCGATGTGCGCGATACCTCGCTCAAGGTTCCGCCAGGGACGAAGGGTATTGTCATGGATGTGCGCGTGACGAACGCAGATACCAGCTTGACGCCGCGCGCAACCAAAAAGAGCAAGGCCGAAAGGATTGCCTTGATGGACGATGGCGACAGTGTGGAGTCGTATCTGGACGATGCTGCGCTGCCGGGGAATGCTGCTGAAATGGATTCCCGCAAGGTGGAAGATCAGCGTAAGCGGCGTGAGGCGCAATTGCTGGACGAGATGGCCAAGGCATTCAGCGACTGCTTCCTGAACGAGAAGCTTCCGGTGGATGTATTGGACGCTGAGACGGGGGATATCATTATCCCGAAGAACCGGAAAATTACCAAGACCCTGCTGGCCAAGCTGGCCGAGGCGCATGACCACCTGCAAGAGGTAGAGTTCCCGGTTGCGCAGGAGCAGATCGAGGATGTGGTGGCGCGTTTTGCCCCCAAGTTTGCCGAGCTGGATATGATCGGCATCGAGGGTGTTGGCGGCGAGAGCCTGGTGGATGAGGAGCGCGTGGTAAAGCAGGTACGCGTATTCATCGCTGAGAAAAAGAATCTCTCGGTGGGCGACAAGCTGGCCGGCCGCCACGGTAACAAGGGTGTTGTTTCGCGTATCCTGCCGGATTGCGACATGCCGTTCTTGCCGGATGGCCGCTCGGTGGATATTGTGCTGAATCCCTTGGGCGTGCCTTCCCGTATGAACCTTGGGCAGCTCTTTGAAACGGTTTTGGGCGGGGCTTGTTCGGAGCTCGGCATGCATGTGAAAACACCGGTCTTTGATGGATGCCAGGAAAGCGAGATCGATGCGCTGCTGGCGAAGGCTCGAAAGCATCAGGAAGACAACCAGGCTCCGGGTTCGGTGCCCTGGATCAGCGCGGATGGCAAAACGCAGCTGTTCGATGGCTTGACGGGTGAACCGTTCAGCCAGCGTGTGGTAGTGGGAACCATCTACATGCTCAAGCTTCACCACCTGGTGACGGACAAGATCCATGCGCGTGCGACAGGGCCCTATTCGCTTGTTACGCAGCAGCCGCTGGGCGGTAAAGCTCAGGCGGGCGGCCAGCGTATGGGCGAGATGGAAGTGTGGGCTCTGGAAGCGTATGGCGTGGCCTATGCGCTGCAGGAGCTTCTGACTGTGAAGTCCGACGATGTGGTCGGGCGGACGCGCATCTACGAGACGATTGTGAAGGGCTCCAATACGTTGGAGGCCGGCACGCCGGAATCGTTCTCCGTGTTGGTGAGTGAATTGCGCGGTTTGTGCCTAGACATGCGGTTGCTGGGCGGCCCGGAGCCGTCGGAGCCGGAGGTGACAATGGCCTCCATGACTGCAAATGTCCCTTCTTCTCCTTCTCTGACCCACTAATCCCCGGAGGTTTTTCCAGTGAGTGCTTACGCCACAAAGGAAATGTTTAAGCTTCCCGCCAATGCACAGTATGACGCGGTGAGTATCACGCTTGCCTCGCCCGAGACCATCCGCGGATGGTCGCACGGTGAAGTGAAAAACCCGGAAACCATCAACTATCGCTCGTATCGCCCGGAGCGCGATGGGTTATTTTGCGAACGTATTTTCGGCCCGACGAAGGACTGGGAATGCGCGTGCGGCAAATATAAGCGCATCAAGCATAAAGGCATCATCTGCGATCGCTGCGGCGTGGAGGTGACGCAGGCGCGTGTTCGCCGTGAGCGGATGGGGCATATTGAGCTGGCGGTTCCGGTGAGCCATATCTGGTTCTTCAAGTGCAATCCAAGCCGCATCGGCGCGATCCTGGATCTGTCCAGTACGGTGCTTGAGCGCGTGTTGTATTACGAAGACTATCTGGTTACGGATCCGGGAGAAACGCCGCTGAAGGAAAATCAGCTGCTTTCGGAAGCCGAATACAACGAGGCGGTCTCCAAGTACGGCGCGGAGGCCTTTGAGGCGGGCATGGGCGCGGAAGTGATCCGAACCTGCTTGCGGCGCATCGATCTGGACGAGCTGATGGCCAAGCTTGAAGAGGAGATCGAGAACACCAAGTCCAAGCAGAATAAGAAAAAAATCACGAAGCGCATGAAGATCGTTGAAGGGTTCCGTGCATCCGGCGCGAAGCCCGAATGGATGATCTTGGAAGCGTTGCCGGTGATCCCGCCGGAGCTCCGCCCGTTGGTGCCGTTGGAAGGCGGGCGTTTTGCGACGTCTGACCTGAATGATTTGTATCGCCGGGTGATCAATCGTAACAATCGGTTGCGGAATTTGCTTCTTCTGAAGACGCCGGATGTGATTATCCGTAATGAAAAGCGGATGCTTCAGGAAGCGGTGGATGCGGTTTTTGACAATGGCCGCCATGGGCGTGCGGTAGCCGGTGCTGGAAGCCGCCCCCTGAAGTCTCTCAGCGACATGCTGAAGGGTAAAACGGGGCGTTTCCGCCAGAACCTGCTGGGCAAGCGCGTAGACTACTCCGGCCGTTCGGTTATTGTGGTTGGGCCGCATCTGAAGCTGCATCAGTGCGGCTTGCCGAAGAAGATGGCTCTGACGCTTTTCGAGCCGTTTATCATTCGCCGGCTGAAGGAGCTGGGGCTTTGCCATACGGTGCGTACGGCAAAGAAGATGATTGAGCAGCAGAAGCCGGAAGTCTGGGATATCCTCGAAGAGGTAACGAAGGGCAAGACGGTGATGCTGAACCGTGCGCCCACGCTGCACCGCCTTTCGATTCAGTCGTTTGAACCGGTGCTGATTGAGGGTGAAGCGATTCGGCTGCATCCGATGGTCTGCACGCCGTTCAATGCGGACTTCGATGGTGACCAGATGGCTGTGCATGTGCCGCTTTCGGTGGAAGCGCAGCTGGAAAGTCGGCTGTTGATGCTCTCGACCAACTCGATTTTCTCTCCCGCAAGTGGCGATTCCAACAAGACGCCGACGCAGGATATTGCTCTGGGGTGCTACTTCCTCACGGTGCCTTCGCAGGCGGATAAAAACGCTGGAAAGCCGTTGGGCAAGGGGGTTGCGCCCGATCCAATCAAGGATCGTTTGCCGCTTTTTGGCTCAACAGACGAAGTGATGCTGGCCTTTAATGATGGTGCCCTGAAAGTTCATGACCGCATCTGGTTCAAGAACCCCGATTACGGGAAACCTGAACGGAAGAACGGCGATCCTACGGCCAAGGTGATCGTTACGCTTGTGGGGCGCGTCATCTTTAATGAAGTGTGGCCTGCAGAAATGGGCTTCTTCAACGAGAAGGTTACGAAGTCCACATTGGGCAAGCTGATCGTCTCCTGTCACCAGACGGTCGGCCACGACCGGACGATTGAGATGCTGGATAAACTGAAAGCCCTTGGCTTTGAATGGGCTTGCCAGTCCGGCGCATCGATGGGCATCAAGGACATGATTCGCCCGAAGGATAAGGATAAAATCCTGGAAGCCTCTGAGAAGGAGGTGGCGAAGGTTACCAAACAGTTCAAGCAGGGTATCATCACCGAAGGTGAACGGAAGGGTAAGATTACGGATATCTGGTCCTCTGCCACTGAACGAATTGCCGATTCGCTCTACAAGACCATTGAGCAGAATATTTCTCCGGATAACGACAAGCCTACGGATATCAACCCCATTTACATGATGGCAGATTCCAAGGCGCGTGGTTCGCGGACGCAGATCCGCCAGTTGGCCGGTATGCGCGGCTTGATGGCTAAGCCGAACGGTGAAATTATTGAAACGCCGATTACCGCCTCCTTCCGCGAAGGCCTCTCGGTGCTCGAATACTTCATTTCTTCTCACGGCGCCCGTAAGGGTCTGGCCGATACGGCGTTGAAGACGGCAGATGCCGGCTACATGACGCGTAAGCTTGTGGACGTGGCGCAAGATGTCATTATCACGCAGCAGGATTGCAATACGGTTTCTGGTATTGACGTGGAGGCCGTGGTCGAAGGCAACGAAGTAAAGCTCTCGCTTGCCAAGCGTATTATCGGCCGCACCGCACTCAGCGAAATCTGCGACCCGAAGACCGGTGAAGTCATCGTTGAAGCCAATGAAGAAATTGACGAGGCCAAAGCCAAACGCATTGAGGCTGCCGGTATTGAGCGCGTTTCCATCCGTTCCGGCCTTACGTGCGCTTGTAAACATGGTATGTGCGCTAAGTGCTATGGGCGAGACCTCTCTACGGGTAAAACGGTTGAAATCGGCACCGCTGTTGGAATCATTGCTGCGCAGTCCATTGGTGAGCCGGGCACACAGCTGACGATGCGTACGTTCCACGTTGGCGGTACGGCTTCCACGTTGGCGGAGAGTTCCGAGATCCAGGTAACGACTGGCGGTGTGGTGCACTATCACGACCTGCGCACAGTTCGCGCGGAGGACGGTTCGATTATTGTACTCAACCGTAACGGCTCCATTACCATTTCGGACGAGAAGGGCAATACGCTGGTGGAATATTCCATTCAGATGGGCTCTACGTTGTTCGTTCCTGACAATGGGAAAATTGCGAAGGGCGATAAGCTCGCTGTATGGGATCCGCACTCTGTGCCGATTATTACCGATGTGGCGGGCCTGGTGGTGGAAGAAGACTTCGAAGAGGGCATCACGGTGGTCTCCAAGATTGACGAGACTTCCGGGGCTCGGATGCGTGTGGTCATTGAGTCGCGTACGAAGCTCCACCCGCGCCTCGTTGTCAAGACGCTGCCCGAAGGCGCTGACCCTGCAACCGTTGATATCACGCAGTTGAAGACTGCCGATGTCTATACCATTCCGGCAGGAGCCAGTGTGATGGTGGCTAATGGCGCCGTGGTCAGACCTGGTGAGACGTTGGCTAAGACGCCGCGTGGTGAAAACAAGACGCACGACATCACGGGCGGTCTGCCTCGCGTGGCCGAACTTTTCGAAGCGCGTACGCCAAAGGATGTGGCCGAGATCTCGCATATTGACGGCATCATCGACTTTGCTGAGAATGAGCGCGGTAAGCGTGTGCTGGTGGTCAGCGATCCCATCACCAAAATGTCTGAGCGCCATTTGATTCCGCTCTCTACGCAGGTGGTAGTCTATAAAGGCGACCATGTTAAGCGCGGGCAGCCTCTCACGGAGGGCTCGATTTCTCCGCAGGACATCCTGGAGGTCTGCGGCCCGCAGGAGCTCCAACGGTATCTGGTGAATGAGGTGCAGCAGGTCTATCGTCTGCAGGAAGTGCAGATCAACGACAAGCACATTGAGATCATTATCCGCCAGATGCTTCGTAAGGTCCGCATTGATTCTCCCGGAGATACCGATTTCCTCTATGGCGAGCAGGTGTCCCGGCACGTTTATGAGGAAACCAACGAGCGCGTGGGCCGAGAGGGCAAATGTAAGGCCGTTGGTAATCCCATTCTGCTGGGTATCACCAAGGCCTCGCTGGAGACGGATTCTTTCATCTCCGCAGCATCCTTCCAGGACACCACACGTGTCCTCACCGAAGCTTCTACCATGGGACGTGTGGATGAGCTGCGAGGGTTCAAGGAGAATGTCATTCTCGGCCATCTGATTCCCGGCGGCACGGGCTTCCCGATGCATCGTTATATCAAGATGGTGCCCTTGGGCACACCGATCTCACAGGATGAGATGGATGCTGTTTACGGCAAGAAGGATGCGAACGGTATCTCAACGGATGCGATTGAAATTCCCGAAGAGGAGTTGGTTTCCGATACGGATGCGCTTTCTGATCTCATTCCGGTTCCGCAGGTCTCGGAAACGGATGCATCCGGTGATGAGCCGGAGATCAACTGAGCGGGGGCGCAAGCATCTCTAAAAACAGGAGGGCGCGGGAATTCCGCGCCCTCCTGTTTCTTTGATTTCAGGGTTAGAGTTATGGAAAAACGTTTCAACTGTTCAGTGTGTCACCCATTGAAGCTCGATTCGTCCACGCGTGCGGAGTGTGAGGCTGCATCATAGAAAAGGATTTGAGGTTGTGAGGGTCGGATTGGTCGATCCCGTATTCCGGAAAGATAGAGGAATGCTGCTGTCGTGGTTGGGATTCTGAAGGGGTAGGGGTGTGGGGCTTCTGAGGTTGGGGCGGCTGATGAGCGAAAATGTGGTATACTTGAAACATGAATGATTTGTTGCCTCATGTGGTTGAACTGAAAGAAGCAGATAACGTATTTGATCTCTCGGCATATGTTCCAGCCGGCATGCCGCTGGAAATTGAAATTGGATGCGGGAACGGACGTTTCTTGGCGGCGAATGCGGCGAAACACCCGAAACAGTTTTACCTTGGGGTGGAACGGATGATGGAGCGTTTGCGCAAATGCTCCAAAAAGGCAAAGCAGGGGGCGCTGGAGAATCTGCTGTTTGTTCGAGTGGAAGCGGGGCGGTTTGTCCGGGAGTTGTTGCCGCCGGCTTCTGTTCATGCCATGTATCTCTTTTTCCCGGATCCCTGGCCGAAGCGGCGACATCATAAGAATCGGTTTTTTCAGCGGGAGATGTGTGAGGTGTTGGCGCGGATTTTGATTCCGGGCGGTGCAATTTATATTTCAACGGATCACGCAGATTATTTTCGTGAGATGCAGCGCTATCTTTCGGAGGATGTGCGGTTTGAGGCGATTGCGCCGTTAGTTCGCTCAGAGGATGAGCAGACGGATTTTGAATTGTTATTCCGGTCGAAAGGCGATCCGATTTACGATTGTGCGTTTCGGTTGCGGTAGGCGGATTTCAGGGGCTGGCGGGGATGTTTAGGTGATGGATGGGGATTGACGGAAGTCGCGTAAATGACCGGTAAGCGCACGGAAACTTTTTTGCAGATAGGTTGGGTGAAGGAGTGCGCGTACTGCTTGGCGGAGGAGAACTTGGGGTTGGAGATGGCTTCGGTAGGCCTCGGAAATCAGACGGCGGATGTCTGCTTCGGAGAGGGGAGAACGCATGACGGGGGCGCGCATGTCGTAAGCGTCCCAGTTTTCGGTGAGGAGCTGGCCGGAGGCTTTGAGTTCGCGAAAGAGGGGTGTTCCGGGGTAGGGAACGAGCCAGGTGGCTTGAAGGGTGGCGGCGTATCCCCGGCGCAGGAGGTCGCGGCCAAGGGCTACCGTGCGCCGGGCATCTTCAAGGGTTTCCCAAGGATAGCCGAACATCAGGGTAATGTGAACGTCCAGCCCCGCAGCGGAGGCCATGCGGGCGCCTTGCACGATTTGTTCCGGGGAAAGCCCTTTGTTCAGGCGTGCTAACGTCTCGGCGTTTGCGGATTCTACGCCAAAGAGTATCATGCGGAAGCCAGCTTTGCGCATGAGACGATAGTCTGCCTCATGAAGGGCGCCGAATCGCAGATTGCAGTTCATTCGGACACGCCGGTGGTAACCGCGAGCGATCATGCCTTCGCAGAACGTGTGCAGCCAGCTCCCAATGGGGAAGCTCCCGGTGTCATCCATAATTTCTTTTGCTCCTAGGCGGATCAGCATACCGACTTCATCCAAAACGGTTTCAACGGGGCGGATACGATAGGTCGGGTAGAGAGTGGTCCAAGAACAGAATGTACATTTGCCGTGCCAACAGTCGCGCCCAGCCATGATGTAAGCTCCTGGGGTCTGCAGAAAGTTTCCGTTACTGAAGGCGTAGTCTTTCCATCGCGTCAGGGTGCGGTCGATGAGAGGAAGCGCTGCAAGATCGATGGAAACGGGGCGCTTTTCCAACCAGGCAAGCAGGGAAAAATCGTAATCGCCGCCGTGCAGAACAGCATCGACCGGGGCGGCGGCAAGGGTCTCTTCAGGAAGGGCTGTGACGTGATCGCCTGCCAGAACCACGCGGCAGGCGGGGAGCCGCTGCTTGAGTTCCTGAACCCAACGCCAATGGAAATGGACCACAGGCGTTTTGGTTTCGAGAAAGACAACCTCGGGCTTCCAGGCACAGAGGCGTTCCCAATAGGCTTCTGGCGAGAGCTGTTGTGCGATGCCATCTAGCCAGAGTACGTCATAGCCGCGGTTTTTGAGCAGGGTGGCGGCGCTGGCAGGGACAACGGGATAAATGGCCGTAGGCCTGCTGAACCACTGAAACTGCCGGTTTTGAGAAAGCAGAGGGACGCCTTTGGCGGAGGGAATGGGCGGATAACAGAAGGCAACGCGCATGGTATGGGCATGATAGCATATATTCGCTGGATGGGTGGCGCTGGGCGGCATCGGAACCTAAAGGTGTGGATTGAAACGTGTTTTGACAAAGCAGATGAACTTTCGGACGAGGAGGCAGGCGGGTTTTCTGCCTGGCTTGACGTGTGAGAAGTCTTGCATAAAGGGGGCCGTTTTTGATAACATGTTGGGGTTGTGAGGGAGGGCCCGACAACTGCCGCATCTGCGTGACATGATGCTCATCTTGAGGAGGTTCTGCATTATGGCAACCACCACTAAAAAGCCTGTGTCAAAAAAGACATCCGCCCCGAAAGAGAAAAAAGCCTCGGTGAAAAAGAGTTCGGGGAAAACCGCCGCGAAATCTCCTTCCGTAAAGACGTCTTTGGGTGCCTCCGCAGTCAAGAAGACTTCGGCCTCCGGTTCGAGCAAAACGGCTGGTGTGAAAAAGCCGGCCGCTAAAGTTCTCACAGCGAAGAAGTCGGTGTTGCAGACAGCTGTAAAAAAACAACCGGTGAAGGCGGTTGCAGGGGGAAAAAAGCCGGCCGCGGTGAAAAAATCTTCTGGGGTTAAGCCTGCGGCGAAGTCTGCCGTGAAAAAAACGGTGGCTGTGGTTAAAAAGTCCGTGGTGTCGGCCAAGAAGGAAGTCCCGGCAAAGAAGATTGCGGCATCCAAGGGGGTTGCTAAAGCATCGGCCAAAAAGGTGGATGAAAAGGTAACGGCGAAGTCTGCATCAAAGGCCGGAGCTTCTGTGAAGAAGCGTGTTGAAGCTCCAAAAACCACCGCGGCTGCTGAAAAGAAGACGGCCATCAAGGCTGTTCCTGCCAAAAAAGCCTTGTCCAAGCCAACCGGAACGTCGGACAAGGCTGTTTCGGTTTCGGCGAAGCCTGTAACACATTTACAGCCGCGTTATCCGGTCATCAAACCGAGTGCAGTGTTGGGAAAAAGAGCTGCGCAGGGAAGTACACGCTTCCCAAAGGGGGGGAAACAGCGATTCAGCGATGCGGATTTAGAGGATTTCAAGCTGCGGTTGTTGGAGCGTCGAGAAGAGATTCTCCGCCGTCAGCGTGCGATTCGTGGCGAAGCGTTGAGCCGGGCTGATGAGGAGAACGTGGAGGAGGATGGCACGAACACCTTTACTCGTACGGCAGATTTGAATCGGGCAAATGATCTTCAGGATCAGCTCAATTCGGTGAATGATGCTTTGACCGCTATCAAAGAGAAAACGTACGGTATTTGTCAGGTCTGCGGCTGCCTTATTACGCGTGATCGTCTGAAGTCATATCCTTTTGCCATCCGTTGTGTAAAGTGCAAAACAGAGTATGAGGCGAAGAAGAAGGAGGCAAAGAATCGGCGACAGCAGAACGCGTAGGAAGAGCACGGAGTGTTGTTGCTGAGGTTGGATAATAAATCCGGAGGCGTTATATGTGCCTCCGGATTTTGGCGTATATTGGCGGGGCGTCTGTTTGAGGGGAGAGGTGTGTTTGAAGGGCTGTTTGGGCACTTGAGTGATACCTCAATGAATCGACAGGCTTGAAGAGATCGTTTAGAGGAGGAGGTTGGTGAGAGAGAGAGACGCGTGGCCAACAGGTTGTTTTTGGTTTTGTACGGGTTGAAATCGCTGACACAGGTGAACGGTTCGGCTTAAATGAATGCGTTGTTGCCGCAGAAATGGGGATGTGTGAGGGCGAGGCTAAGCGGTGTTTGAAGCGCATCGTAACGTTGTATTATATGGGGCTACAACGATGTTCGCTCGATCGGGGACATAAAGGTTTTTTCTTTCTGTCTGTATGGTATATGCCAGCGTTCAGACAGGCATCCATCGCACGCGTATCGATGGTCTACCTGTTGTAAAACGGTGGGTGTTCTGAATATGAGAGGACGATACGGTTCCGAACGGTGTAATGCCCTGGAGGCAGCGTACCCTTGTTTATGGATGCTGGTTCCTTGTGGCGGGGAATTCAGGTTTTAACGCCCCCGCGATTTCAATTTTTCCAGAATGATGTTCAGATGTGTCGGTTACACGAACCAGACAGTTCCAAGACCTTGTCGATGACATTCAGAGCGAATCACACTTAGAGTCCATTGAAAAAAAGAGAAGAGAAGGTGGTGATGGGGGCGGTGTCGCGTAGATTATCGATGACTTGCCGAACATCGCGCAGGGTGGCTTCAATTTCGTTCGCTACGGCGTCGTCATTTACCAACTTGCCAAGTGTTCCCTCGCCTCGTTCGAGTTTGGTTGAAACGTTTCGCAAGTTTTCGGCAGTAACTTCCAGGTTCTCCACCAACTTGGAATCTTGTGATAACAGACGTCCCAGGCCGCAGGCAGGATCATTCAGCTTGGCTGTGACGGAACGGATGTTGGCCAAGGACGCGCGCAAATCGGCATAGGAGGTATCGTCTTCCCGCATCAATTTGCCGAGTAACCCGCGCCCATTACGCAGACCTTCTGCAAGGTCGCGTAAACTGGCGAGTGTGGCGGAGAAGTTCTCCGCTGCGGGATCTTGCTCGTTCAGGAGGCGGCCAAGCAAACCTTTTCCATTGGACAGGCCTTGCGTGAGAGTGTGAAGATTGGCTAATGTTCCCCGGAGATCTGCATAAGTGGTATCTTCCGCAGAGAGCAGTTTGCCGACTAGTCCTTCTCCCCGGCGGAGTCGTCCGGTCAGTTCGGCTACGTCATCGGACGCACGCTGCACGTTGGTTAACGTGCTCCGAATGGTTGGGGCATCGATCGATTGACGCAATGTTGAGACCAGTTCGCCTAATTCCTGAAGCGTATCTACCGGAGTGATGCCACGCAGCGGTGTGCCTTCGGGGAGGGGCTCAGCTGCATCCCCCTGCCGAATCTCCACGCAGCTTCCGCCCAGCATGGACGTTTTGGCAATGGAAAAGGCGTAGTCTTTTTTCAGTTGGATTGGCTCCGAGAGATGGAGTGTTACGCACACACCGTCCGGTTCCAGTCGAAGCCTCTGCACATTGCCTATCTTCATCCCGCGGACGAAAACCGGATCCTGCACCTTGAGGGCTCCTACGTTCTCAAAGCGCACTTCCTGAATGATGGCCTGCGTTCCTTTCAGCCAATCCACGCCGCTGATAATGATGGTGAAAAATCCGAGCGCACCAATTACCGCAAGGACAAATAGACCTGTGAGAATTTCCGAAATCGAGCATTGAGACTTCGCCTTCATAGGCAAACCTCCAGTTGTTGGGCTTTTAGAAACGCCTGAATCTCTGGTGCTTTAGAGCGGCGAATACCGTCCGGCGTGGCTACTTCGAGAAATCGTCCTGCCTTCAGAAACGCAATCCGGCTCGCATAAAGCAATGCACCAGCCAAGTCATGCGTCACCACCACGCACGTTGTTCCCCTGCGTTCGTTGATATCCACGATTAACCGATCAATGGTGCGCGACATGACCGGATCAAGACCGGAGGTCGGCTCATCGCAGAACAACACCTCCGGGTTGTCAATCATGGCGCGCGCAAATGCAGCTCGTTTAACCATGCCGCCGGAAGCTTCTGCCGGATAGAGCTCTCCTGCTTGCCCGAGCCCAACTTCCTCCAATGCTTCCCGAACGCGCTGCTCCAGTTCCTCTCCCGCGCATTCATCGCGTTCTTCTAGGGGCAATGCAATATTTTCGGCCAACGTTTTCCACCCCAGCAATGCGCCGCTTTGGAACAGGTAACCCACCCGTTTGCGAAGACGTGAAAGAGCTTTCGTCGAAAGCTGCGCCAAATCGTGCCCTAAGAGTTTTACCTTTCCTGAACTGGGGAAAAGCTGCCCGGAGGCAAGCTTCAGGGAAACACTCTTCCCTGTCCCAGAGGGGCCGATAATCACAAAGCGTTCTCCTGCATGAATTGAGAAGGTTTGATGGGCGATCACTTCATGCCCGCCAAACACTTTGCAGACGTTCTCAAAGACAATCGGATCTTCACAGGGCATAGAAGAACCTCGTGATGAAATAGCCGCCAATCAGAATAGAGAGAAATGAAAGAATAACCGCCCGGCGGGTGGCGGCGCCTACCCCGGACGCTCCCTGCGTGGCGGCAAATCCAACCGTACAGGAAATACTGCAAATCAGCATTCCAAAACACATAGCCTTGAACAACCCAACATATAAATCCTTCAGCTCTGCCGCCTCCACCAGCTGCCTGAAAAATTGAAGAAAGGGAATATTCAGCTGCGTATAACCAACCAGTGCTCCGCCAAAAAAAGCAATCAGGCACGTGTAAAAGGAGAGTAACGGCGCCATGCATGTCATCGCCCAGAACCGCGGCACCACGAGAAACCGAATCGGGTTCACGCCCATCATTTCCAATGCTGCGACTTCCTCATCTACCGTCATCGTCCCCAGTTGTGCCGCCATGGCCGAGCCTACGCATGAAGCCAGCAAAATCCCCGTCATGAACGGCCCCATTTCCCGAAACATCGCAAAGGTTAGCGTATACGCCACCATTAGCTCCTGTGAGAACTGCCGGAAGGCAATCCCAAGCTGCAGGCTCAGGATCATGCCTGTGAAGAGTGCTACCACTGTTGCCACTGGCAGCGTTCCAATTCCCGCCACGTAGAGCTGCCGGTAAAAGACTTGCCGCGACCGCTGTCGCCACAACATCCCCGGCAGGCCGCAAAACGCTGCTGCCGCCACCTGCACCGTCTGCCCGACTGCTGCGCATAATGCGCCTAGTCGGTTTTCTACCGGCTCGCGAAATGCAAGACTCATGGTGTCGTTCCCTTCGTTTCTTCTGGGGCACGCGCTTCATCGGATGCTTCTGCCCGCGTTCGCCACCAGATCAACCCCCAAAACAGCTCGTGCAGCACCTCGTCTGAACCCGGGTTGCGGGTGGCGGTATAGAGCGTCCAGAATGGCGCCCAGTTGCGTTCCACTGCCGGAACATCATGAATAGGAAAAAGCTCCAATGCCCGCCGGCGTAGGCCCTGCCCGGCCTCATAGGTGCTGGAGTAAAAGGGCCACAGTCGGAAAAAGCTGCTTTTCAACGTCTCAGCCCCGGTTCCCGACACGCTATAGACGGCTTCATCGGTGTAAAAAGGCCACAGGCGGATTGACCGCTTCCGCAGGCGCGGCGTTTGCTGACTTCTTCCATATATAATCGGGTAGGCCAGCCACCAGGCGCGGCGCGATCCGCGCCGCTGGATCCCCCACAGGCGCCATCCGCGCCACGTGTTTTCCCGTGCGTCTTCGTAATGTTCCAGCAGGGGCCATGGCGCCCGCCACAGACGCGCACCGTTCGTGGCCGAGCTGTTTCGGAAAAGGGGCGGCAGAAACCCCCAGCCCTGTTCAGAATCCGCATCAATCCGCTCGATTAGCGGCCACAGCATCCACGCGCGCCCTGAACGCTTCGGCGCATGAAATGTCTGGTCATTCCAGAAGGGCCACAAGACAAACCGCGCGTCAAAGTCTGGCTCCCGCTTTACCCCAAAGAGCGGCCAAAGCGCCCACCGCGTCCTGTCCGGGTCATATTTTGCCGAAAGGAATGGCCACCCAAAGTAATCACGGCGCACGGCTCGTGAGCCGCCCGTTCGATACCTCAGCCACAGCGGAAATGCCGCCCACTGAACGTCTTCCAGAAAAAAAAGCTTGGGTACTTTCCCGTAAAGGGGGAAAAGCCCCCAATACGGTTTCTCCAAGTCGCGTCCATGTACCCACAGCGGCGGCACCGAAAAGGAATAATCGCGGCTTGTCTGCCCTGTGCGATCCGCCTCCTGCCAGAACATAAAGAGGAATCTTGCGTGGTATTCTTCTCCGCGCCACCCGGCATGCGAAAGCGGCCAGAACACCTCCAAATCCCGATCGCGGGCGCCCACGGCTTCCCGCTCCCAGGCAAAGAATGGCCGCACGGCTAGACGCGACAATTTCCCGCCGCGCTCTCGCCATTCAAAAAATGGCCCCACACGAAGATGCCCCTCATCCTTCGCGTGAGGAATTGCCCAGGCATAACTGCACGCGAAAAGAGACCAGAACAAACAGACGCTTCGCCAAAACATAACATGCGCATGATACCATACCGAACCGTTTCCGTTCGCATCTGCCGCGCTCTGAGGCGGGGGCGGCGGTTGTTCTGAGCGGGTGCCAATAAGGCAAGAGCTTAAGGAAGCGTTTTAGCTATTCTATTCGTTCCATCCGGATAACATCGGCAATCCCTTGCAAGCTGCCCACATCCGTCATCAAGCGCTTTGAGGCCAACCTCGCCCTCGGCGGCGCGGCCGAACCCATCCAGTCCCTCAAAGTCTCGCAAAACGGGAGCGTCTGGCGCGTGGTCATCCTCCTCAACACCGGTCTCATCCCCACCATCACCGAAAACAGCCAGACGTTCTATCTGCCCAACCTCACCCTCACCCGCGACATCCCCCTCACCCTCGGCGCACCCGGCGGGCTCTTCGCCCCCACGCAAACCCCGCCCACCGACTTCGCAACCTATCAACCCTACACGCTGCTCGGCTCGGTTACACCTTCCCCCTAAAACTCCCCTTCCTCCAAACCTTCCTCTCCTGCTTCCCATTCTCGATCGTGGCGCGCTCGTTCTCGGCAACAAACGACCTTCCTCCAAACCTTCCTCTCCTGCTTCCCATTCTCAACCCCTTGATTATTTTCTCATGCCTTGATTATTTTCTCCTCTTTATTGATTGAATACATCATCGGAGGGGAGGCGTTTTTCATCCGCCTCGGCTTTTGGGTAAACTCGGGGCGGATGAATCTTTGACCCGGGGCGGGTTGATGGGGCCTCGCTTCGAGGATGATTTGAGGGGCTGTGTGGTAAAAGCGCGGGGACGCTGCGGCACACAATTCGGTTAGGTGGGGCGGGGGCGGATTGCTTCGCAATGTGACAGAAGATGGAACCCGGCGGCATAAAGGAACAGGTTTTGCCAGGACTTGGCTTTGCGGCGCAGCTTGCCGTCCGAAACGGGAAAGCGTAAACTATGCGGCTATGGCTTTGATTACACTTCATCAGGTTACAGTTGGGTTCGGCAATGCACCGGTATTGGAGAATTTGTCGCTTTCAGTTGAGCCCGGGGCGCGTGCGTGCGTTACGGGGCGTAATGGAGAGGGCAAGTCAACGCTGCTGAAAGTGATTGCGGGGATTTTGGAGCCGGATTCCGGTGAAGTGCTGAAGGCGCCTTCGGTTCGGGTGGCGTATTTGCCGCAGGATGTTCCGGCGGACAGGCCGGGCACGGTGCGGGAGATTTTAGCGGCAGCGGTGGCAGATCCTGCACGGGCACACGTGGCCGATGCGCTTTGCTCGCGGCTGGGGCTTGCGCCGGGGGCGGTGTTCAATGCGCTCTCGGGAGGGCTTCGCCGGCGGGTGCTGTTGGGGTGCGCGCTGGCTTCAGAGCCGCAGGTGCTGCTATTGGATGAGCCGACTAACCACTTGGATATTGCGTCCATTCGCTGGCTGGAGCGGTTTTTATCCACGGCTCCTTTTGCATGTCTGTTCGTAACGCACGACCGCGCGTTTCTGCGTGCCGTGGCGCGTTCGGTTTTTGATTTGGATCGCGGGGTGCTTTCGGGGTGGGATTGCGATTACCCCACGTTTTTGCGGCGTAAGGCAGAGCTTTTGGCCGATGAGGCGGTTTATTGGGAAAAGAAGTCCAAAAAGCTCTCCGAAGAAGAGGCGTGGCTTCGCCGAGGGGTTAAGGCGCGCACCTGCCGCAACGAGGGGCGTGTGGCAGCACTGATGAAGCTTCGCCAGGAGTTCGCTCAGCGGAGGACGCAAGGCGGTAAGGCTTCTCTGAGCCTTGGTACGGAGGGTGGGCGGACGGGCGACCTGGTCTATCGCTGTGAAGGGGTTTCATTCGCCTATCCCGGCGCAGCAGAGCCCACATTGCGCAACGTGTCGCTGCGTATTCTCCGCGGGGAGCGGGTGGGTATTCTTGGGGAGAACGGCGCGGGGAAAACAACGTTGCTGCGGCTGATTCTTGGACAGTTGACCCCGCAGAGCGGGACTCAGCAGTTAGGTGCGAATGTTCAGCCGGCTTTCTTCGATCAGCTTCGCGGAGCCTTGAACCCCGAGGCTACGGTGATGGAGAATGTGGCCGAAGGGAAAGAATTTGTTCTTGTAGGCGGCGTCCGCAAACATATTTACGGTTATTTGGGCGACTTTCTGTTTACGCCTGAGCGTGCCCGAACCCCTGTCAAGGCGCTCAGCGGCGGTGAGCGTGCCCGCCTGCTGCTCGCGCGTCTCTTTTTGAACCCCGGCAATGTGTTGGTGATGGATGAGCCAACGAACGATTTGGATATTGAAACGCTGGAGCTTTTGGAGGAAGAACTGGCCAATTATTCCGGCACACTCCTGCTGGTTTCGCATGATCGTGATTTTATTGATCACGTGGCAACCTCTGTTCTCGCGATTGAGGCCGGGCAGGTAACGGCCTATCCCGGAGGTTATTCTGATTATGAGGCCGTCAAAGCCCGTCAGGCCGCTGCGCAGGACGCGGCGGCTCCCGCCCAAGCTGACCAAAAACCGGTTCCCGTGCGCCGCTCCAACCGCTCCGATCGCCTCTCGTATAAAGAGCAGCAGCAATTGAAAACGCTGCCCGACGTGATTGACGCATTGGAACGGCAGGTGGCCGAGCTCAACGAGGCACTCTCGCGCCCAGGTGCCGATTATGCCGGGCTTTCTACCCAGCTTTCCGCTACGCAGGCTGAGCTGGATGCCGCGTTCGAGACCTATTGTGCAGTGGAAGAGAAGGCTGCTCGGATTGCTTCCGGGGGATAAAACGCATCGGGTGCTGGGCGCAGCGGCTAGAGCTGTTGAAGATAAACAAAAACGCCTCTGCCGGTGCATGGCGGAGGCGTTTGTTTTTCAAAGGAATGTTGATTAGCGGGCGAACCACTTGCCGGTTCCGGAAATGTAGAGCGCATCGCGCGGAGATTGCAGCAGCTTGCCGTCAGGCGTTTTCAGGAAGGGTTTCCCCTCGCGCATGACCGTTTCACCGGTCAAAGCCTTGAGCGGTTCGGGCGTCAGTCCAAGCGTTTGGGGCATGTCGCAGTTGAGCATGGGGCGAAGGGCTGGGGTGTTCCCTGCGAGAAAAACGTCCACGCCGGTGTGTCCGCCGGTTGAGTAATTGACGAAGAACTTCTTACCTTTTCTCTCACCCTTGGCGGTGATGGCGCTCAAAGCCTTTACGCGCGCGCCTTCTTTAGGTTCAGGGAGGATGGTGAGCCCGCCGGTTTCGTGGTCGGGCGCAATCATGATTACCGTGCCAGGATGTGCTTTGGCCCAGGCAAGGACGCGCTCAACGGTTTCATCGAAGGCAAGCATTTCATAGGTGGCCCACGGCAGATCATTGTCGTGGTTCCCTTTATCTACCTGCGCGCCCTCAATGAGCAGGAAGAATCCGTTGGGGTTCTTGGAGAGGAGCTCCAGGGCTTTATCGGCCATTTCCGGCAGGGTAGGCTCTGAACAGGGGGCGCCGCTGCGCCGCTGCACCATGGCGGTCATGATGTCATCGGCAAAGAGGCCGACCACGCGCCCCTGCGCGGCTTTCATTTCGTCGGCGGTGGTTACGAGTGTAAAGCCCTGATCGGCCAAGAGCGTTTTGCGCTCGCCGGTCAAAAGCTTCCGGCCGCCGCCGAAAAAGAGGTCAAAGCCGGAGGTGAGCTGCTGCTCAAAGATGTCGCCATACTGGTTACGGCTGAGGGCGTGCGCGGAGAAGGCGCCGGGGGTGGCGCCGGCAATATTGTCGGTTGTCACGCACCCAACGGCCTTACCTTGCCGGTGCGCCAGCTCGCCCAGCGTCAGGAGCGGCGTTTTCTCCATGTTTACGGCGATGGCGCCGTTATATGTCCGCACACCGCAGGCCATGGCGGTGGCCGCTGCCGCAGAGTCGGTTACGCTGCTGTCTGCCGATCGGGTTTGAATGGTTCCGTAAATGATGCGATCTAATGCCAGCGGGGCGCCTTTGAGCTGTCGCGCCACGGTCAGCGAAGCATGCCCGGTGCCATCGGGCACCATGAAGATGACATTCTTTGGCAATGCAAGACCCATCAGCGGGCTGAGCATCCAAACCATCAACAGGATCCATCCGCAACGTTTCATGTTGTTTTTACCTCCATACGGCGAACCATTCGCCTAACCTGCTCGAAAGTGTAGCATACATTCTGTTTGCGGTTGATGAGGAAATCATAAGAAAGTGGGTTATATAGATTTTCGGATGCAGGGCTTCTATTTGCGTGAACGTGTTTTTGGAAAGCTGAGACGGTATGATGTTGAACCTGCTCCGACGTTGCGTCAACCCGTCCCGGGATCGAAGAATCTGGGGTGGATTGACGCTGTGTGTTGTCCGGGGGCCGTGTTTATCTTTTGGCGGCAAAGGTCTCATGCACGAAACGGAAGGTGACGTGGGCGAAACCTTCTTCCTCAGGAGCGCACCCAGCTTTCCGAACTTCTGTCCGGCACGGTGTGCACGAGTGTCTATTTATGATGAGACTCGTCCTACAGGTAAGAACGCAGCTGTGATGAAAAATCTAATTCACGCGGGCGGCGGATCATTTGCTCGGCCTGAGGGAGAAGACTGTGCGTGCCGGAGTATCCAGTAGCGGAAAACGGTCGTTTAAGGGGTGGTTTTGTGGGGCTATTCGATGTATGGTTTAAGGTGGAAAAAGTGGCCTCAGTGAATGGTTTCGATGTGGGGCGGGAGCTCGGTGTTTGAACGTTCATGGGGTGCCCCTTTTTTGGAGGAAGAAACAGATGGTCTTGTTTCGAGCGTTTTTAATGAGTGTTTTGGCATGTCTGGCGGTGTTGACGCTTCAGGCGGAGGCATCCGAGACTTTGGTTTGTCAGCCGGTGCGGCTGCTCCCGGCATATGGGGCGCGTGAGGTTTGGCGGCGGCTGGCTGCGAATGCCAGAGTGCCGGTTGCCGAGGTTGTCCGGCGGGCGGAACAGGCCGCTGAAAAACCGATGCCGCCGTTTCCGCGCACGGCCTTCCTGGATTTTCGAAAAACCGGTGAACGGTGGAGTTTTGAGGCCGCAAATAATGCCCGTTGGGTGCGGGTCTTTGCCTTGGCTTACGGGGAGCTGATCGAGGGGAAGGGGCGTTTCCTCAAACCGCTGGCGGAGGGGATGGAGACTTTGTGCGAGAGCCCAACATGGGTGCTCTGTGCTCATGATCGCACATTGGCCAATCTGGAAGGACGGAAAGTAGAGATTGATTTGGCTTCTGCGCACCGTGCCTGGCAGATGGCCGAGCTGGTGGCGGCTTTTGGGGAAGCTCTTCCGCCCAAAACCCGTGCTAAGACTGCAGCCGCCGTGCGTGCACGGGCGATTGATCCGTATCTGGCCATGGTGCGGAAAAATGCGTTTGCCTGGTGGGCGAACTCGCTGGGGAATTGGAATCCCGTTTGCCATGCAGGCGTGGTTGGAGCCGTCTTGGCGCTGCCGGGCGTGAGCGCAGTAGAGCGTGCGGAAACGGTGGCGGCGGCCAAGGCGCATGTTCGCCGCTATTTGCACGGCTTTACGGCTGAGGGGTGGACGCCGGAAGGCATCGCTTACTGGAACTATGGCTTTGGGAACTTTGCCGCCCTGGCCGAGCTGGTTCGCCGGAGTACTTCTGGGCAGGAAGATTGGCTGCTGTGGCCGGAGGCGCGGGCTCCCGCGCTCACCACGCCGCGCCTGCGGCTGTGCGGCTCGGCTTATCCCGCCCTGGCCGACTGTGCGGCGGATATGGCGGCCGATGCCCGGTTGGCGAACTTTCTGGCGCGGCGGCTTGGGGAGCCTGATCCGAGCCCGTTTGTTTTCGATGGGTCGCTGCCATTTCCGCATGCCTTCCTCTTTGAGGTCTCGGAAAACTTAGGCGCGGCGGCTTCGCTGCCGGCGGTTACATGGCTCCCGCAAACGCAGCTGGCAATTGGCCGTGCCCCGGGTATGGCCTTCTTTGTGGTTGGCGGGAACAACGATGCTCCACACAATCACAATGACGTGGGCGTCTTTGGCGTGGCGGTTGAGGGGGTGGGCGTGTTGGCCGATCTGGGCGGTGAGTCATACTCTGCCAAAACATTCAGCGGAGCCCGTTATACCAGTGAGCTTCTGAACTCGTTTGGTCATGCCGTGCCGCGCCCGGATGGCACGCTGCAATCTGCTGGGCGCGGCACAAGCGCCCGGGTTTTGGAATCGGCTTTCGGGGAGGAGGGCGGCTTTCGCCTGGTGCTTGATCTCGCGCCGGCCTACCGGCTGTCCAAGCTCCGGAAGCTGACCCGTGAGGTTGTTTGGGAACCTGCGTACCCAGCTTTGACCATTACCGATCGATTTGTTTTTTCGGAACCGTGCACGTTTGAAACAGCGCTGGTTGGCTGGGGAACCTGTTCCCCAGCCGGAGCCGATTGCTTCCGTGTGACGTTCCGGGGAAAGGCGCTTGAAGCTGAGGTGAAGGCTTCCGCCGCGATGGCTTTCTCGAAGGCTGCCATTCACGGGGAACCGCATATTGAGCGCCCCTGTGCGTGGATGGATTGGAACTTGCCCGAAGACGGCATCCCGGAGCGGGCGCCGGGAAGAGCCTTTGCCGGGCTCACGCCGCATCGCTGGGCCTTTGCTCTTCAGGCGCCCGCTGCGGAAGGGTTCATTTCTGTACGCCTCCGGCCGGCTTCTTCCGACGCTGCGCCGTAAGCGCCCGACTTATGCTATAGTGCCGCTCGTCCGGGGTTCCTTCCGGGCCGTGTGGGAAGGGCGTAACAATGGAAGACTTCTTAGAACAAATCACTCGGGAGCGCGACCGGATTGAGGCTGAGTCGCTCGATCCGAACTACGCGTTTCACAGCCGCGGGGCGATTCGCCGCTCTACCAGCAGCCCTTCGCCGAATGACTTCCGTTCACCCTTTGCGCATGATACCGACCGGATCATTCATTCGCATGCCTATGCGCGTTACATGGATAAGACTCAAGTCTTTTTCCAGATTAAAAACGATCATATCACGCGCCGTTCGCTTCACGTACAGATGGTCTCCCGCATTGCCCGCACGATTGGCCGTTGCCTGCGGCTCAATGAAGATTTGATTGAAGCGATTGCTGTCGGCCATGATATCGGGCATACGCCTTTCGGCCACGCCGGGGAACACATTCTTGGGAAATTGCTTCAGGAATGCCATGCCGGCACGTTTGTTCATAACGCACAGTCCGTCCGCGTGCTCCAGTATCTCGAACATGACGGGCAGGGGTGCGATCTCACGCTTCCGGTGCTGGATGGAATTCTGGGGCATAATGGCGAGCAGGAACAGGCGTGCTACACCTATAATCCTGCCCATCTTACCTGGGAAACGCTTGAGGCCAATCTGAAACGCTGCTTTCAGGAGCCCGGCGCCGATAAAACAGTCTTCCCTTCTACCTTAGAGGGCTGTGTGGTGCGTGTGGCGGATATGATTGCTTATCTGGGTAAAGACTTTGAGGACGCTGTAACCCTGCAGATCATTGCTGCTTCCGATTTGCCTATCAATATCCGCCGCGTTCTTGGCGATACGAATCGCGACATGGTCAATACCCTCTGCTCTGATGTGATTCAGCAGAGTTACGGCAGGGGCATGATTGCGTTCTCAGATCATGTGTTTTCCGCTTTTCGCTCCATGAAGGCTTTCAACTATGAGCGGATTTATCACTGCTCCTTTATTTTGGCGCAGCGGAAGAAGTTCGATGCCATGGTCCGTCAGCTCTTTGCTGCCTATTTGGACGATCTGGAGACTGGCCGCGATTCAAGCCCGGTCTTTGACGATTTCGTGGCCCGCCTTCCTGAAAGCTATATCAAAACCACTTCGAATGAACGAATTGTCGCTGATTTTATTGCCGGCATGACAGATCAGTATTTCTTGAAGCAATATACCCAGCGCTTCATTCCTCTCAGCGTTGATTACGATCAAACCCCTGGGCTCTGCCGCCTCCCCCACGCTTGAGGAGGGTTTGGCAGAGCTTATATCAAAAACAGTAATGCGCCCCGGTTGGAGCCCCCCGGGGGGCTCCACGTTAGCGTGCCGGAGTCGTGAGAGAGAGGCGGATCTGCTTTTCAAGATTGCGGATCCACTGGTTATACTTTCGTGAGATGGTGCGCTCTTTGGGGTCATAATCCATGTCGGCAGCGTCCACAAAACAGATGCGGTAAGAGGCGGCGGTGTAGAGAATCTTGGCTTTGACCATACGCTCGCTGTTGGCGCGCACCAGCTTCACTACAATTTCTCCCGGATCGGATGCGTCTTCAATCTGCCACGGCGTGCCCGCTACGGCGCGCAGAATGGCCTGCCGAATATCGGACGCTGTTGCCGCGGCAAAGACAAAGGAGCCGGACGGCTCCGCAATCGGCTGGGGAAGTTTGGCCGCACATCCGGCGGTTAGCAGCACTAACGTCATGAACCCTATACCCAATGTTTTTGTCATCATCGGAAGGCCTCCTCTTCGCACGTTAGTAACACGGCGAGTATAGTTCTGCTGTATGGGAGTTGTCAATCCGCTGTGGAGTTTTCTGTGAAGGAGAAGGCCGATAACAGGATAGGTGAGCGGTGTACACGGCTAAATTTGGGGGTTTTAGGTGCACGGAAGGTGAGCAGGAAGAAGACCTGAGGGAGCGTGGGCAGAGACGGCCGGGCTGCGGGCTTTCGAGGCCGCCCTAGTTTAAGGTAAACCCGCCCCGGCTTTGTCTCGTGCTCGGGGCGGGTTGGTTTTGCCTCCGCTTCGGAAGAAAACTTGCCTGCCGGTAGAAGCGGCCGCTTTTTGTACGTGTTTGCCAAGGCTGAAAGGTATTTGATCTCCAGTCTGCGAAAGGAGGGGTTGTTTCCTCTCAACTGAACGGGTGATCGTGCGGTTATCTCCTCAAGGCCGCGGTGGGCGTGGTGGCTCATGGATGTTGGCGTGCTTGGTGTGATGTGCTTGTACGCCGTAGTTCACTCGCTTCGTTCTGTCTTGCAGGGGCAGGGTGTGCGATGGGGTGTTTTCTGCATACCGCGCGGTAAGTATGGCTTGACGCGCCCTGCCTGGAGGCGTATACTGTGGCGTCATTCGTTTGAGGTCAGAGTATGGGCGACAAACTCGATGCGTTTCTGAATTACGTGAATCATCACGTGCTGCACCATTGGGGCACGCTGGATGCGCTGACGCATCGGGATTGGCTGGTGGCACTGGGGCACGATGTGCTGGCGATCTTCCACTTTGATGCCACGATGTTGGTGTTGGTGTCGCTGTTGTCGTGTGCGCTGGCCTGGTTCGGGCGCAGGTGGATTGGGCGGGTGCCGCAGCGGCTTGGGGTGGCGCTGGAGCAGTATCTGCGCTTTATCCGGGATGATATCGTTTACCCGAACTTCGGAGGAGCGGCGTATGGGCGGCGGTTTGTGCCGTTTTTCTGCTCGATTTTCCTCTTTATTCTGTTGTGCAACCTGCTGGGGCTGATTCCGCTTTTTACGTGTGCCACGGGGAATGTGAGTGTAACGGCCGGATTCGCGACCATTTTTCTGGGGATGTCGATTTTCGCTACGCTGCGGCAGGGCGGCGGGCGGGCGTTGATTCATGCGTTGCTGCCGGGCGGTCTGCCCGGGCCGATGCGCCCGATTATGTTTGCGATGGAGGTGGTGTCGCTCCTGGCGCGGACGTTTGCGTTAGCGATGCGTCTCTTTGCAAACATGCTGGGGGGGCATGTGGTGCTGTATGCCATGGCATCGTTGACGGCGATTCTGGGTGTTTTCGCACTGCCTTCGCTGGCGGTGGCTGTGGCGCTTTACCTCTTTGAGGTTTTTGTGGCCTGTTTGCAGGCGTATGTGTTTACGACGCTTTCGGCCATATTCATCGGGATGATGGTTCATCCCCAACACTGATCAAGACAAGGAGTCATTATGGGACCGATCGGAGCAGGGCTGGCAGTTCTTGGGGCGGCAATCGGCATTGGCGCGTTGGCGTGTGCGGCACTCACGGGTATGGCGCGCCAGCCGGAGGTAGCCGGCAAACTGCAGACGTCGATGATCATTGCTGGCGCACTGATTGAAGGTGTGGCACTGTTTGCGGTGGTGGTCTGTCTGTTGAAGTAACGGCGGGTGATCGATGGCGGACGTTCAGGCAACGACCGAACAGCCGGTGGCGCCGGGCGATGTGTCGCCGCGCGGGTTTGACGCGCAGGTGATGCTGCTGACGTGGGTGGCTTTCGCCGTGGCGGCGATTGTTCTGGCCAAACTTCTGTGGCGGCCGCTTTTGGCGGCGTTGGAGGCACGTGAGGGCGAAATCCGCGACTCGCTGGCGCATGCTGAGCAGGCGCGGAAGGCGGCTGCCGATGCCGATGCCGCAGCCGCGCAGACTTTGGCTGCTGCCGAGCAGAAGGCGCGTGCGCAGGCGGATGCCCAGGCAGCGGCAGCACGAGCCCATGTGGCTGAGATGGAAACGGCCGCGCGCGAGGCGCTGGCCGTGCGCAGGCAGGCTGCCGAAGAGGCGCTGGCGGATGAACGGGAGGCCACGCTTAAAAAGCTGGGTGAACAGGCGGGCGGAGAAATTGCGCACGCATTGGAAACCCTGCTGCCGGGGATGCTCACCGAAGCGCAGCGGCAGGCTTATCAGGATCGTATCGCCGCGGCTGTAAACTTTCGATAAGCGACAGGGCTATGTATAACGAAGAGGAAGCTGCACGCCCGTATGCCCGGGCATGGGTTCAGGCCGCCCAGGCGTTGGGCATCCTGGAGGATGTTCGGGCAGATGCCGCTGCGTTGGAGGCGCAGTGGCAGGGCTCGGAGGTGTTTCGGGAGTGGGCGCGGACGTTTCACAGCATGCCCCGCGCTAAGCACCGAGAGGTGGTGGACGCGCTTTGGGGCGAGACGGTAAGCCGGCCGACGCGGGTGTTGCTGGAGGCGCTTTCTGAAAATGGTTTGATGGCGGCTCTGCCGCATGTGCTGCAGGTGTTCCGTCGGCTGGCGGATATGGCCGAGGGGCGGCGGGCTGTGTTGTTGGAGTTTGCGGCGAATCCTTCGCCGAAGACGGTCGCGTTATTGACGGCGCGTGCTCGGGAAGCGTATGGTCCGAAAACGGAGATTACGATTCGCGTGGCGCCGGAATTGGGGGCTGGCGTGGTGATCCGCGCGGGGGATTTGCAGATTGACGGCTCGCTTACAGGGCGGCTTCGGCGGCTTTCCCGCGCGTTTCATCAGCCGGAGCAGCCGGGCAACAGCTTGTTTTGAGGACTTTTCATGAAGACGCAATTGAAACCAGACGAACTCTCTGCATTGCTTCGCCAGCGGATGGAGACGGTGGATAAGCCCATTGATACCTCGGAGTTTGGCACGGTATTGAGTGTGGGCGATGGGATTGCCCGTGTGGACGGGCTTTCGCACGTGATGTATAACGAGCTGGTTGAGACGGAGAATGGCACGGCGGGGCTGGCGCTCAATCTGGAAGAAGATGTGGTGGGCGTGGCGGTGCTCGACAGTGATGTGAACGTTCGTGAAGGGGATCGCTTTCATCGAACGGGGCGTGTGGTGTCGGTGCCGGCGGGCGAAGCGCTCACGGGGCGCGTAGTGGATGCGCTGGGGCGGCCTCTGGATGGCAAAGGGGGCATTGCGGCCACGGTGCAGATGCCGGTTGAAGCGGCGGCGCCCTCGATTATTGAACGCCGCAACGTAGACACGCCCATGCAGACGGGGTTGGTGGCGATTGATGCACTTACGCCGATTGGCCGCGGTCAGCGTGAGCTGATCATCGGCGATCGAAAGACAGGCAAGACCACGATTGCGGTGGATGCGATTCTGAATCAGAAGGGGTCGGGGGTTCATTGTTTCTACGTGGCCATAGGCCAAAAGCTTTCAACAGTGGCCGCACTTTACAAGCAGCTGGAAGATGCGGGCGCGATGGCCTATACAACGATTGTGCTGGCCGGCGCTTCGGAGCCTGCGCCGCTTCAATATCTGGCGCCGTATGCTGGATGTGCGATGGCGGAGTTCTGGATGAACCGCGGGGAACATGCACTCGTAATTTATGACGACTTGACCAAACATGCGCAGGCTTACCGGCAGATGTCTCTGCTGCTGCGCCGCCCGCCGGGACGTGAGGCCTATCCCGGAGACGTCTTCTATCTTCACAGCCGCCTGTTGGAACGCGCCGCGCAGCTTTCGGATGCAAAGGGCGGCGGCAGCCTGACGGCGCTCCCGATTGTGGAAACGCAGGCGAATGATATCTCCGCATATATTCCAACGAATGTGATTTCCATTACCGATGGGCAGATCTTTCTGGAGGCAGGGCTTTTTCACGAGGGGCAGCGGCCGGCGATCAACCCCGGCATCTCGGTTAGCCGTGTGGGGGGCGATGCCCAGCTTAAAGCCATGAAGAAGGTGGCCGGGCCGCTTCGGGTGCTGTTGGCGCAATACCGCGAGTTGGAAGCGTTCACATCCTTCGCTTCGGATCTGGACGCCGGGACGTTGGAGCAGCTTTCCATCGGGCGGGCATTGATGTATTCCATTCGCCAGATGCCGGGACGGCCGATGTCTGCCGCAGAGCAGGTGGCTGTGTTGTATGCCGGCACGAATAAGTGGTTGGTTCAGGTGTCGGTTTCGCAGATCCCGGAGGCATTGAAGGCGCTTCATGTTGCGATAGAAGACTCCTTGACGGGGCAGACCTACAGTAAGCGGTTTGCAGCGAAGCCGGAATTGGATGATGAACTGAAGGCGTTGTTGGATGCGTTGATGCGTGAAGCCTTATCGCCCTTCCAGAAAAACGGCAGGAAGTAAGCGGATATGCCAAGCTTACGCGAATATAATGAACGCTTGGCCGCTATGGCCGGAATGCGCCGGGTAACCGGAACGATGAAGCTAGTGGCCGCTTCGCACCTGCATCGGGTGCAGGCGGAGCTCTCGAAGCCGGATCCGTTTGCGCGTTCGTTGGCGGCGCTGGCTTCGTTGGTGCTTCAGCCGCGTTTTGCCAAGCATCGGCTCCGCCTGCCTCCGCCGGAGCAGAACAGCCGGATTCTGGTGGTTGTGATTAGTTCCGATCGGGGGCTCTGCGGGGGATTCAATGGCGCTGTCGCGCGGGCAGTTAAGGTCTTTCATGAGGAGCAGGCGGCGCGGCGCCCGGCGAAGATCGACCACTTGTATGTGGGGCAGAAGGCCTATTCCATGCTGAAAGAGACGTATCCTGCGCTGGGGCATGTGCTGCCTTCTTCCACGCATCCGGATGTGCGAGACTCGGATCGGGTGGCTAAGCGGATTATGCGGTTGTTTCATTGGGGCTTTTATGACGAGGTGTGGCTGATTTCAAACCACTTTGTCAATTCCATGACCAATGATTGCCGCACGGAGCGTCTGCTTCCTGCCGGGAAGCCTCCGGTGCCCGCCGTACAGGCTGAGCCTATGCCGCTGCCGCGCATCATTGAGCCGAATGACGCCTATCTGCTGGAGAATATCTCTTACCTATGGATGCAGCTTTCCATCTTTTACGCCATGCTTCACTCCGCTACGGGCGAATTGGCTGCGCGCGTGCTGGCTATGGACAATTCGACCATGAACCTGGATGCCATGGAAAAAGAGTTGCGCACACAGCGCAACCGTGCTCGGCAGGCCGCCATTACGAATGAACTTACCGAAATTGTCTCCGGAGCCGAAGCGCTCAATTGAAGGAAGTCAAGCCATGACAGAAGACACGCTTTCCCACGCCGAAAATATCGGGCATGTAATTCAGGTGCTCGGCGCGGTTGTGGATATTGAGTTCGGCGGGGGCGTCCGCCCGCGTTTGCAGACGGCTTTACGGACAACGAACCCGCTTTTGGATGATCGCCCGTTCAACTTGGTGTTGGAGGTGGCGCAGCACTTGGGGGATTGCCGGGTGCGCGCCATTGCAATGGGCTCAACGATCGGCTTGGTGCGCGGGGCAGAGGTGCACGATTTGGGGCACCCCATGACCATGCCTGTTGGGAAAGGCACGCTGGGGCGTGTGATGAACCTGCTGGGTGAGGGAATTGACGGCAAGGGGGAGGTGGCCTGTGATCAGCGTGATCCGATTCACAGGGAAGCTCCGCCTTTTACGGAGCAGAATCCGGAGGCAGAGGTTCTGGTTACGGGCATCAAGGTCATTGATCTGCTGACGCCGTATCGCCGGGGTGGAAAGATTGGCCTCTTCGGCGGCGCCGGAGTGGGGAAGACCGTGTTGATTCAGGAGTTGATTCATAATATTGCCATGGGGCATGGCGGTTATTCCGTCTTTGCCGGAGTGGGGGAGCGCACACGTGAAGGCACATCGCTTTATCAGGAAATGGCGGATGCCGGCGTTCTGGATAAAACGGCGATGGTGTTCGGGCAGATGAACGAACCGCCGGGGGCACGGTCGCGTGTGGCGCTTTCGGCCCTGACGGTAGCGGAATATTTCCGGGACAAGATGAATCAGGATGTGCTTCTGTTTATCGACAACATTTTCCGCTTCACACAGGCTGGAGCGGAAGTTTCGGCCTTGCTTGGGCGTATTCCTTCGGCGGCGGGTTATCAGCCTTCGCTTGCCACGGAAATGGGCGAATTGCAGGAGCGGATCACCTCCACACGGAGCGGCTCCATCACTTCGGTTCAGGCAGTCTACGTCCCGGCAGACGATTACACGGACCCGGCTCCGGCCACAACATTTGCTCACTTGGATGCTACGACTGAGCTTTCCCGCGCCATTGTGGAGAAGGGAATTTACCCGGCGGTTGATCCATTGACGTCAACCTCCTCCATGCTTACGCCGGAAATCGTTGGCGAGGAGCATATGCGTGTGGCCAACGGGGTTCAGCAGCTGCTCCAGCGCGCGAAGGAATTAAAGGATATTATTGCCATTCTCGGGATGGATGAACTGAGTGAGAGCGATAAGATGACAGTGGCGCGTGCCCGTAAGGTGGAGCGTCTGCTTTCACAGCCTTTCCATGTGGCGGAGAAGTTCAGCGGAATCCCCGGGCAATTCGTGAAGCTGGAGGATACGATCCGCTCGTTTGCCGAGGTGCTGGACGGTAAATGCGATGATCTTCCGGAGCAGGCGTTCTATATGGCCGGCTCCATTGATGATGTGCGGGCAAAGGCTGCCCGTAAGTAAGGTGCACAGGCAACGGAAGCTGAATTATGGCCAATACCTTCCATTTCAGTATCGAAACGCCTGCCGGGATTTTCATCGAGGGCGATGACATCACTCAGTTGGAAGTTTCCACCCCCATTGGCCGGCTTGGGGTTATGGCGCATCATGAGCCCATGGTGGCCGCATGCCCGCCCGGAAAGATCCGGATTTGCCAAGGGGGGGAATGGACAACGTTTCGAACTTCTCGAGCCATTTTGGTGGCCGACGGGACGGCCGTCAAGCTTTTGACCCCGCTCGCCCGGCTGGTGTTGTCGTAATGGGTTCCTGAAGAAGCAGAAGACCGTCCGGCAGGAACACGGTTCGCTCGGGCGGTTTTTGTTTTATTGGATCGTTTTTAAGGGTACCGGCTGTTCTCCAGTGCGGAGCGGTTTAAGCTGGTTTTTTGCAGGGGTCGATGCGGCAGATCGTTGTTTTGGCGTGGTGTAGGGGAGGTGAGATTGGAAGGGTAGGCAGGCGTGTAAAGACCTCGTATCGGGCGCGCGGAGGGATGTCTCGCAGGCGGCGAAAGTGGATGTGCGCCATCCTCAATCCGGGTCGTGGACACGCGCTTTGAGGGCGGTCTTGATGGCGTGGGCGAGCTCGGGGGTGATTCCGGGCTGGGCGGCGATAACCGATTCCTCGGCATCAGCCAGGCGGCGGACAGATCCGAAGGCGGTCAGGAGCTGCCGTTTGCGGATGGGGCCGATACCGGGAATCTCGTCCAGAACGGATTCCCGGAGTGCCCGCAGGCGAAGCGAGCGGTTGAAGGTGATGGCGAAACGGTGTGCTTCATCGCGCAGGCGGATGAGGATTTGCAGTGCGGCGCTGTCTCGGGGGAGGATGAGGTTTGGGCGCCCGTCATCTAGGACAATTTCTTCGAAGTGTTCATTTAGCCCGGCTACGGGGATGAGCTCGAAGAGACCGAGCTCTTTGAGTACGGCACGGGCGGCGCGAACTTGCAGGGCGGCGCCATCGCAGAGAATCAGGTCGGGGAATGCACCGCCTTCATCGCGTAGGCGGGTGTAACGGCGGCGGATGACTTCGGCCATGGCGTGAGGATCGTCATTGGTGACGGTGCGGATGCGAAAACGGCGGTAACGGCGTTTGTCGGGGAGCCCGTCTACAGCCACAACCATGGAGGCTACGGTATGGGTGCCCATGAGGTGGGAGATGTCAAAGCACTCAATGATACGCGGGGGTTTGGGCAGCGCGAGCAGATCGGCCAAAGCGGCCAAGCCTTCTGCTGCGGTGGGGCGTTTCAGGGCGGGGGTGAGGCGGGCTTTGGCACGCTGTCGGGTGAGCTCTTTGAGCGCCAGCCAGGTGTCGCGGAGGCGGGCGGCGCGCTCGTAATCTTCACGCGCGGCGGCTTCGCGCATCTGCTGCGCCACTTCCTCTATGATGGCAGGGCGATCGCCGCGTAAAAAGGCGCATGCTTCATTGAACCGGGCGCGATAGTCGGGCTCGGAAATTCGCCCCATGCAGGGAGCGGAACAGAAACGGATAATATCGGCCATGCAGTGGGTGTGATCTTCGGGGCATGGTGTGAGCGCGGTGCATTTACGCAGGCCGAAACGCTTTTCGGTAAAGTCGAGCGCGGTGTGGACAATGGTGGAGGAGGGAAAAGGGCCGAAATATTCTGCGCCGTCGTCTCGGCGGATACGGCAGGGGGTGATGCGGGGAAAGGGGCGGTCGGCGGCGGGGCGGAGCGCTAGGTAGCGTTTATCATCGCGCAGGAGGATGTTGAAACGCGGCCGATAGGTTTTGATGAGGTGGCTTTCGGTAAGAAGGGCTTCGGCTTCGTTGCGGACGATGCGGATTTCGAGGTCTTCGACGTGATGAACGAGGCTTCGGAGCTTGGGGGGCGCGGAACGCAGGGTGGAGGCGCGGAAGTAACTTTGAACGCGCCGCCGAAGGTTGACGGCTTTGCCCACATAGATGATGGTTCCGGCGCGGTCGCGGTAAAGGTAGCACCCGGGTTTTTCGGGCAGGTGCTTCAGCTTTTCGCGGAGCACATCGTTCATGAGAGGGGCTTAATCGAAGTGGATGCGCGGATCGATCAGCATGTAGCAGAAGTCGGAAACCAGATTGCCGAAGAGCTGAATCGAGGCGGTGAGCACGAGCATGGCCATAAAGACCGCGTAGTCGTGCCCGACCAGTGCATTCAGCGAGAGCTGCCCCATGCCGGGGATTTCGAAGAGGGTTTCAATGATCATGCTGCCGGCGAAGAGTACACCCAGAATACTGCCGAAACCTGTGGCAATAGGGATGAGTGCGTTGCGCAGGGCATGCCCCCAGATAGCGCGGCGGCGGGTGGCGCCTTTGGCTAGGACGGTGCGCACATAATCTGCGCTCATCTGCTCCATCAGGGAGTTCTTCATCATGATGGTGAGCAGGGCAAAGGAGGTCATGACATAGGCCGTTACAGGCAGCACCATGTGGTAGGCGCGGTCGCAGAAGAGTGCCCATCCGCCCGCCGCTGCGGCCGCTTCGCTTTCAAAGCCGCCAATAGGAAAAATATCCCATAACCCATCAACGGTTCCACTGAGGCACATTTTCAGAATCATACCGATGGCGAAGGCCGGCACGGCATAGGCGGAGAATACGAGAATGCTGGAGCCGAAGTCGAAGGCAGAACCGTGCCGGAGCGCTTTGGCGATTCCGAGCGGAATACAGACTAGGTAGCTCATGAGAAAGGAGACCAGACCGAACCAGAGCGACACCGGAAGCCGCTTGCGGATAAGCTCCCATGCCGTTCGGTCAGGGTATTCATAGCTGTGCATTCGCATCCCCAACCTGTCCTTGAACGCCCAAGTAATATATTGTTTCCACATGGGCTGGTCAAAACCGAACTGTTTTTCCAACTCTTTTTTCATGTCTTCGCTGACGAGAACCGCGTTGGCTCCGCCGCCCGCTTCGCCGCCGCCGCCCATGCCGCGCATTTGCGCCAGTTTCATGTCTACCGGTCCGCCAGGCAAAAGACGCGTCAGCAGAAAACAAACAATGGTGATGCCGAAAAAGGTTGGCACCAGTAAAAGCAAGCGGCGGATCAGGTATTGAAGACGGTTCATGCGGCGGCACACCTCCGGTTAAGCTGGAAACGGCTGTATGTTAGCATAAGCACCTAGTCTGGGACAATCTTCGACGAGAGGCGATGGCGCTGCCTGCATGGTTGTGTAGGGTGCAGGCGTGTAGGGCGGGAAGGGGGCGGCATGTGTGGTGCGCGGGGTGGGGCAGGGCGGTTGTTCGGTTGCGCCTGAATTGGGCGGGGCAGAGGGTTAGTCGGGTGACGTTTGTCTGAGGGCAGAAATGCGGAACAGCTTCCGGGGCTCTGGGGCGAGGAGACGGACTGAAACGGGCGGCGGTTGCGCGGGGTATCGAGGTGTGTTACAGTTTTAGGGAACGATTAGGATGGAGGCGAACGATGCGTGCGAGACAGGGAATGCAGGGGCTGCGGGAGCCGTGGGGTGTAGTCGGGGCTCTTGCCGTGGTGTTGTTGGCAGGGGCAGGCGCCCTCTGGGTCTGGTTCGGGTGGCGGATTGAGCCTGAGAACGGTATGTTTGCGGTGTTGATCCGTAAGACAGGAAAGGATTTGCCGGCGCACGAGATTCTGGCTCCGGGGCCGGAATATAAAGGGATTCAGGCGGAGGTGCTGCCGGAGGGGCGGTATTTTCGGAATCCATACGTGTGGGATTGGGAGCTGTTCCGGGTGACGGATATCCCGGCGGGGCGGTTTGGCGTGTTGATCCGCAAGTTTGGAGACGATTTGCCGGAAGGGGAGATTCTGGCGCGCGGGTCGCACTCCAAGGGGATTGTCCGGGAGGTTTTGGGAACCGGGCGTCATCGGATTAATCCGTATGCGTATGAGGTGCGGCTATATGATGATATTCGGATCCGCCCGGGGCATGTAGGCGTCGTAACGGCATTGGTCGGGGCGGATGTGCTGGGCGGCGAGGCGCCGAAGACGGAGGCCGATTCGCACGGGTTTCTGGCGGCGGAAGGATCCAAGGGTGTTCGTCGGAGTGTGCTGCAGGAGGGAACGCATCGGCTGAATCCCTTTCTTTATGCGGTTTCCATCGTCAATGTTCAGAGTCAGCGGTTTGAGTTGTCCGGGGCGGACGCCATTACCTTCCTGACGCAGGATGGGTTCTCGGTGACAGCGGAGGGGACGCTGGAGTTTAACCTGGAGGCGGGGCGGGTGGCGCAGCTGACGCAGGAAGTGGGTGATATGGATGATGTGCTGCAGAAGATTATCCTGCCTAATGCCCGTGGATTTTCGCGCATTGAGGGGAGCAAAAAGGTCGCGACAGAGTTTATTGTGGGCGAAAGCAGGCAGGCGTTTCAAGATCGGCTGGAGACGTATTTGCGGGGCGTATGCAAACCGTGGGGCATTGCGCTCAACTCGGTTTTGATTCGGGATATTTTTGCGCCGCAGGCAATCGCGGCGATTGTTCGAGACAGAGAATTGGCGGTTCAGGAGTCGCGCAAGATTGATCAGCAGATGGTTCAGGCGGAGTCGCAGGCGGAGCTGGAGCGTCAGCGGGCGCTGGCCAAGCAGAATTCCGCTGTGGTTATGGCGCAGACTGAGCAGATTCGCCGGAGAATCGATGCTGAGCGCCGGAAGGCCGAGGCAACCATTGCCGCGGAAACGCAGCGTGATGTGGCCAATGTGGCGTATGCTGCTGCGCAAAAAACGGCCGAGGCCAAGCTGACGGCGGCTGAGGCGGAGCGGACGGTGATAGAAGCACGAACGAAAGCCTTTGCCGAGGTGCTGCGGCAGGAGGTGGCGGTGTATAAAGATGAGGCGGATTATGTCCGTATGAAGCTGTATGAGAAAGCTGCGCCACGGGTGGAGTCGGTGTTGGCTCAACCGCAGGCTGGGCAGCCGTTCGGGCTGCCGGTTCATATGGCCAAGCCCAACGCGGCGGCGGCTAAGGCGGCAGGAGGTGTAAAATGAAGCGGTGTCTGGTAGTCGGGGGGCTGGCGTGCTGCACGCTGGCGGTGCTGTGGGGGCTTTGGATGTGGTGGTTTTGCCGATTTAAGGTGCCGGCGG
Organism: uncultured Lentisphaeraceae bacterium; assembly: GCA_937892925.1. Classification (GTDB taxonomy): domain Bacteria; phylum Verrucomicrobiota; class Kiritimatiellia; order RFP12; family DVOR01; genus Spyradenecus. Next base: position 2,919 of record CALBHX010000028.1, on the reverse strand, counting down.
GGATGATGGCGGTGGTTACGGCCAAAACCGGTGCGCCTCTGCCTCCGGGAGCGATTTTGGCCGGGCCTGGCCAGAAGGGCGTGCGGTGTGAGCCGCTGGCAGAGGGGCGCCATTTTCTTAATCCCATTGATTATGAATGGCGGCTGGTGCCGGTGCAGACGATTCCTGTGGGGAAGGTTGGCGTGGTAACCTCAAAAGTGGGGCGTGAGCTGCCGCCTGGGGCAATTATTGCGCCCGATCAGGCCAGCAAAGGCGTCTGGCGGCAGGTGCTTGGGCCGGGCACGTATCGGCTGAATCCGGAAGGGTGGCATGTGGAAGTCATAGATGCGATGAATATTCCCGTGGGCTATGTGGGAATTGTTACGTCTCAGACAGGCGCTCCTGCCAAGCCGGGGGCATTTGCCAAGCCGGGCGAAAAGGGCGTTATGGCCGATGTGCTTCAGCCGGGGCTCTATTACATCAACCCGAAAGTCTTCCAGGTGGATTTGATGGAGGCGGGGATCAATCAGGTTTCCATCATTGGCAGAACAGGAACCATGGTGCTTACGCGCAATGCCGTCGGCACCGCCTCTAAGGCCTTGGACGAGCTGAGGGAGTCAGTCCTAGAGCAGCAGCAGAAACGGCGTGAGGCTTACGTAAACGACAATGCCAATCTGATGACTCAGGAAGCGGTAGCCTCCAGTTTCGGCTCTGCATCGGGTGCACGGGATCGGCTGGCTGCAACGGCAGAGACCTCGCGGGCAAACGCGTCTCGGAAAACAGCTAAAGCCAAGCGATATTCGGAGTCTTCTCCTGAAGCGGACGAAAAGCGCCCCTTGGCGGTTCGTCTGCCGCGTTCAGCGGCCGCGCCTTCGGTCGATGTGCCGCTCTCTGATGCCGTAGCCTTCGGAATGAACCAGTTTGTACAATTTCCATCAATCGATGGCTTTCAGATTCTGTTGGATATGACCGTGGAGTTCGAGCTGCTGCCGGAGAATATTGCCCGCGTATACATGCTTTACGGGGATCTTCCGGCTGTGGTCGAGAAGATTATTCTTCCGCAAATCCTCTCCATTTCCCGCATGAAAGGCTCCTATTACAAAGCCCGCGACTTCATTGATGGCGAAGGCCGATTGAAGTTTCAGAACGAGATGACGGCTGAGTTGGTTAAAACCTTGGGAGAGCGCCATATCCTTGTCCATAATGCCATCATTCGCCACGTGGAAGTGCCAAACGAGATTCTTTCGCCCATTCAAGCCGCCAGTGAGGCCAAAGAGCAGGATCTGACCAATCGGGAAAGACAGAATACCGCCCGCAAGCAGGCCGAGCTCAATACCCGGCTGGCGAAGGTGGATCAGCTTCGCCGAGAGGTAGAGCAGGAAACAGACAAAAAGGTCGCCACGATCGCCGCCGATACGAACCGGCTGGTCGCGCAGCTGGAGGCGGAAGCCAAACTTGCCGTGGCGGCACTCGATTTGGAGCGCGCGCGCATTCAGGCTAAAACCACGCAAACGCTGGGAGAGGCGCAGGTGCGTGCAGACTTTCTCGTCAGCCGTGAGGAAGCGCTGGGTATCCGCCGCCGTGCGGAAGTCTTCCGCTCCTCCTCCACGTTGGCGGATTTGACCTTTGTTGAAAAGCTCAATCCCAATCTTTCCATTCGCCTGATTCATGCCGGTGAGGGCACGCTGTGGACGGATCTAAAAGGCGCAGCCCTATCGATTCCTGCGGCATCTGCCCGGTGACGTGCATGCCGTGTGCGGGATTAAAGCCGCCTGCCTGATAAACGGGCAGGCGGCTTTTCATTGTTTCTTTCGGAAGCGCGGGCGCGTGTGTGCATACGCTGTTACACAGACGGTGCAGTTTGTGCTCTGCGGTATTGCCGTACAGCCGATGCAGAATGTAAACTCATCTTGAACAGTATGAGGAGACAGGTATATGCGTGCATGGCTTTGCAGCGGATTTGCGGTTTTGGCGTTTGGGTGGGCAGTGGCGCAGATTTGTCCAAATCAGGCGGATTATGAACGTTCGGCACGGGTGAACGACAACCACTGGCTGATGTTTGAGGGGGGCGTAACGCCCCGGTGGCTTGCGGGAGGGACGGGCTTCTGGTATGAAACCAGGACGCGCTCCGGGAAGCGTTTCCGGTTGATCCGGTGCGTGGATGGGCAGCGCTGGGAGGCCGAGAATAAAGAGGCTTTGGCGCAGGTCGCCCGCGCCTCTGCCCCCACGCTTGCCGAAGCGCTGCTCACCCCGCCCCAGGGAAAGAAACCCGCTCCGCCTGTGTCGGATCGTACCCGTTCGCCCGATGGCCAGTGGCAGGTCTTTCTGCGCGATGGGAATCTCTGGCTGCGTTCGCTTAAGAAAGAAAATCCCTCCGAGCCGGAACAGCTCACCTATGATGGCAACACCGCATTCCCGTATGAGATGGGCTCAATCGCCTGGTCGCCGGATGGGACGCGCATTGCCGCTAATCGCGTCCGCCGCGCGAAAGACCCCACCGTGCCGCTGCGCACATCGGCTCCTGAAGATTCGCTCTTTCCTGCTGCCCGCGATGTGGAATACGCCCGCCCGGGCGATGAGCTGGATCTCCGCCTCCCGGCGCTTATCGACGTCCCCAACCGCCGCGCGATTCCGTTGGATCTCTCCGGCTTATCTCCGCAATACTGGCTTTCTCCGCCGACTTGGCGCCCCGATTCCAAGGCTTATACCTTTGAATTTGTTCCGCGCGGGTTTTCGGGCTTTGTTATCGATGAAGTCTTTGCCGATGGGGTGCGGCGTGCCCGGGTGAACGAACGTGCAGACACCTTCGTTCCCTATACCTTGAGAAAGCGGCATGACCTCACGGACGGCCTCTCCACGCTCTGGGTTACCGAGCGTACCGGGTGGCGCCAGCTGTGGCGGTTCTTTTGCGAATGCCCCGCCCCCCTCCCCCCCCCCCCC
>CALBHX010000027.1 GCA_937892925.1 uncultured Lentisphaeraceae bacterium | reverse complement strand
GCACCCATACCACAGGACCCTTTTCCCGCCATACCTGACGATCTGTCCGCAAACAACTCAGCTGCTCATTAATCGGGGTGGCAGAAAGCGGGCACTGTGGCGTTTCAATGACAGTTCGATTATCTTCACCGATATACCCAATACGTTGTCCATCGAAATGAAGCGTTAGTTTATTTCGATAGTGATTACTAATTGGCGAAGCCACTGGTGAATGTAAAAAGGGCAAGTTTTCAAAATGGCCAATCCGCAACAACAACGCCTGTAATTGCCGCTGCTTCAACGCCACTTCCGCCTCATAACGCAAAGCAGCATATGGCATTCCCGGCACAACCTCCGTTTCCGGAACAATCCGATCGGCCGAAGGCTCCAACACACACAGTAGGCGAGCCTGTGCAAACCGCTTTTTGCGTTTTATTATTTCCACCTCTACCCGTTCACCCAAAAAGGCTCCCGGGACGAACACCACCCCTTCTGCAGTTCGAGCCACACCCGCACCGCCATACCCAACATCTACGATAGAAAGCTGAATCCGTTGCCTTATCATTTTCAGGCCAATGCCGGAAAGATCTTACACCCCCAATGAGCCGCATCGCGAAATTGTGCCAAAGAGTATGACTCGTTTGGACAATGAATCCGATCTTCCTGCATTCCGAAACCAACCAACAACGGTGCCGCACCGGTCAAGTCCCGTAACCTTGCCACAATGGGGATCGAGGCGCCCTCCCAAGTGAATACCGCGCCACGAGGATCGAGTGTGTCGAGAATATCATGCGCCACCCGCGTTACCGGGCTATCTATCGGCAGCCGAAACCCAGGTTCACACCCCGTAACCTCCGTTAACTCAAGCGTAAGCCCCCGTGGACAATATCGCTCAAAATGTACCTTCAGGCATTCCCACACTCGCGCAGGGCTTTGCCCAGGAACCAGCCGACAAGAGATCTTAGCAAACGCATGCGTCGGGATCACCGTCTTAGAACCGGCTCCACCGTAACCACCATGGATCCCATTCACCTCAATGGTTGGGCGGAAAGCGTTCCGCACAATGGCTGGCACGCCACGTTCTCCACCAACCGGCGGCACACCCACTTCCTGTTGATAAGCCACTTCGTCAAACCCATTTTCCGTAGCAAGAGCAAACTCGGCTTCTGTAGGGTTAATAATACCATCGCAAAACCCCTCCACAGCAATAGCGCCATCTGCACGATGCAACGATGCCACCAACTCAGCAATCCCTTGCGCAGGGTTAGGCGCAATACCACCATGCTGGCCAGAATGAAGATCATACTTTGGACCGTGAAGGGTTACAGTAAAATGGATCACCCCCCGAAGCCCCGCAACAATCGCAGGGCGCCCCGATACATCTTTACCCGTATCTGCCACCAACAACACATCTGCCGCCAAGCGTTTCCGTAAATCATAAGCTAGCGCAGACAATGCTCCACTTCCGCTCTCTTCCTGTCCTTCAAGAACCAGTCGTACGGAGGGCAGCGTCGCCCCTGCTTCAATGGCAGCTCGCAGCCCTTGAAGCAACGCAAACCATTGCCCCTTATCATCTTGTGCCCCTCTAGCATACACACGATCTGAGCGAATCGTTGGTTCAAACGGAGGCGTTTCCCACGCCTCCAGGGGATCCACCGGCTGCACATCATAGTGTCCGTAAACCAACACTGTTCGTTGAGCGCCCGGAACAGGCCGTTCGGCTACAATCACCGGCGGTAAAGCGGCATCTGCCTGAACCAAATCAACCGTAAAGCCAAGCCCACCCAAAAACTGCTTGATCCATTCCGCACAGGCAACACAATCGCTCAAATGTGCAGGCTCCGCCCCTATACTCGGGAATCGAAGCAGCGCGAAATAATCTTCCAAAATCCGTGCCAGATTTGCATCAAACCAAGTCTCGAATCGATCACTACTCATCACTCGGTCTCCTTGTGAATGTTTCAGAGTATAGCACAGCCGCCGTCATAAAACACCGCCCCTCCATCCCCTGCCAATAATGCCTATGCCCAGACCTTCAAAAGTGATTTTTGAAGTGTGGGGTAGGAATGAGACAAAGCTCGAATGTCGTGAAATAAAATGAAAAACAAAGGGTTATACAGTCTTGTGTAAAACCCATCAAAACGTTGCAATGAGGTTGAAACAAGAATTGGGGCATTTTTGGATGTTCGTTTTGTCAAAAAAACTACACCAGATGCTTTGAGAGAGTTTACGGAGGGCTGCTAGTATGGAGTTTGAATGAAAGAAGCGAAACACGGAGATGGGCAAATACCTCTGTCAGAGCTTCTGCCCGATGACCCCGAAATGGCCGCCATTTTAGAAGAGGCGCTCGCCGAAGCCTTCGCAGCCGGGCAGGCCGAAAAGCCCGAAGCCGCGCCGGAAGAAGAACCCGAAGCAGAAAACACGGTGGCCAACAGCGCCTGCCGCGCCGAACACCCCGAAACCTGCCGCGTCCATGGCCTGCCCGCCGGAAGGCAGGCGGAGGCGAAGACGGCTGCTCCCACGGAAAAATCCGCCGAGGACTTACCGCCCGAGCCCGATCCAAAAGCCGCCGCCGATGAATACCGCAAGGCCAACCGTGCCCGGGGCAAGGCCGCCCTGCGCACCCTCCTTGAAACCCATGCCGATGTCCCCGCTGCTATGGTTTCCCGCAAGCTCGGCCCCATTGACTTCATCTGGGGTCGCGTTTGGGGCAATCATGAAGGCTACGGCTTTGCTCATATTATCGATAAACACGGCCTTGAAGCCGCCCAAAAAGTGCCCGAAATCCTCGCCTACGGGAAATATTTTGAGGACAAGGGGCGTCCGGGGAACTATCTTGTTTTCTACCAGGGCACCGTGGTCGCCCTCAAGCGCCGAGCCGACAACCTTTACGTGGTATCTTCCTATGAGGCAAAAGAAAAGGCCGCCTATTTCGCAAGCAAAGGCGGCCATATTGAGAACAGGTTAGAAGATGATGCCCGGGTTTTCTAACTTTGCAGCTTTTACGCATGCAACCCCGTCGGCGGCGGTCTTGCGCCCTTTTCACCATGATGCCGCAGCTTCATGAAACTACTTCGCCATTCACCTACACCCGAGTGCCTCAGTCTCGTACTTCCCCGGGGGAGCTCCTGCCTTGTTCGCCGCGTAATAAACCACAATCGAAGGAAAAATGCAAATGCGTATCCCTGAACTGATCCGCCTGCTCATCGTAACGGTGATCGTAACGGTGTACGTTTTTTCCGCTGTAAATCAATCTTTGAAGAAAAAAACCAACCCCCGAAGCCCCAGCCCCGCATTCCAACCCGGCTTGCACGGCCA
>CALBHX010000026.1 GCA_937892925.1 uncultured Lentisphaeraceae bacterium | reverse complement strand
AAGTCGCCTGCGGCCATTGCCGCCTGCTCACCGTTCACATACAGGCGGTAATACCCCGGCGTATGCACCAACGTCAGGTGAACCCACGTCTCCCCGTTGCCCGGAAGCTGAGCCGTGAACAAGGCTTCCTTGACCGTGTCTGCCACGCGGCGCCACAGCGTGAGCGTATTCCCCTCGCCGCGCGCCAGCAGCAGGGCGCCCGCATTGACCGTCCGCCCAATGCCCAACAGGATCGCATTCGGCTGCATCTCCCTCAGCCGGGCATACAGGGTCAGCGACCAATCGCCTGAGCCGAGCGGCGAATCGCCCGCCGCCGAAGCCCAAGGCGTCCCGCCCGAAAGTGCCTGCCCGTTATCAGAAGCCGCATACGTTACGCCCGAGCCGGACATGGCCGCCTGCGAGAAGGTCGCATTGCCCGCGGCATCCGCCGCCGCGTTCAGCGAACCGTCAAACGCGTAATGATAGAGCGGCGCACCCAATTCGCCGACTTCTCCCAGAACGGCCTCTACCGCCTTGAGCGTAATCTGCGGGCCGTCCGCACTCCACGTGCCTTCAGGCGCCGGGTTCCCGCTGCTATCCAACACCGTGAAGCGCGCATCATCGGCCGCGCCCAGAATGGTGAAGGTATACGGGAAGGAAAGCTCGTCGGCCAAATCAGACCCCAGCTGCACCTGATAATCCCCCTGCGGAATAAAGCCCTTCGGGAAATATTTGGCGAAGTCATCGCGCGTGCGGTAAAGCACCGTGCCGCCGGCCTTCAGCGTAAAGCGGCTGACGGTGGCATCGTTGGCCGAAACCATGGCTGGGCGGGCACTGGAAGCCTTGCCGGCAGCAGCCAGATTCACCGCACCGGAAGCCATCTGCGCATAATCCACCGCGGCCGCCCCTGCGCCGGGCGCGGAGAAGGTGCCGCCGGTCAGATACAAGCGGCTGAGTGTCTGCGCGGCATCGGAGAGCACCTCAAACGTGCCGGCCTCTACCGTCACGCCGATATCCGCCCCCGCAGGCAGAGCCGAAACCGTCTGCGTCAAGGCTCCGCGCTTGACAATCATCCGCGCACTGTCGCCGTCTGCCACCGCCAGCGTACCGGAGAAGGAGGCATTCGCACCAGTCGTGCCGGTAAAGGTGAGGGTGGTCAGCGCATTCAAATCGAACGAACCCGAGCCGGAGAGACCGGACAGCGCCAGATCCGCCACGCCGTCTGCCACCGTGCCGGACGTTCCGGACGCCAGCTCCAAATCTGTTCCATCCAGCGTGTTGCCGCTGCCCACCGTCAATGCTCCCTCGGCCATTTCCAGCATACGCGTGCCAAGTGCGGTCTGCACAAGGGTCAGGGTCCCGGCCCCCTGCTTGGTGAGTTTCCCGGCTCCATCCACGACCGCGCCGTTCAGGTTGAGCGCAGTGCCCGAAGCGGAGGTCAGGAAGGAATCGCTCTCCACCGTAAGTGCGCCGCGATAGGCCGCCGCATGGATGCGCCCCTGAATGGCGGCCACGCCGCCGCGCCCATTGCGGTTGGGGAAGTTGACCGTCAGTTTCCGATCCATCCGGTTGGGCAGAACCATCACATTGGTGCCCTCGTCCAGGGTGTTGCGCCCGGCGTTGGAAGAGCCCCATCCTGTCTGCGCACCGGCGGTCAGCACCCCGTCTACATACGTATAGGAAACCGTTTCCCCGTCATCGCCCGTTACATCCCGGGCAGAGAAGAGCGCATTCTTGGCGTCCGTATTGGAATAGAGATAAACGTCATAACCGCGGGCGGCAAGCTCGGCCGGCAGCGCAAGCGTCAAAGTGTGCGAGCCGGTATCATCCAGATAGCCCTTCATAAAGTTAGCCGTGTTGTGTGCGCCGGTCCAGGTGGCCTTGCACGACCATGTGAGCGCCTTGGGCACCGCCAACGTATCCGCATCCGCCGCGCCCATGGCCGCAGAAGAAACCAAGGAAATATCCTGATCCGAACCGGATGCCCCGATATAATCCACCCAATAACTGCCCAGCATCGGGAGCAGCCCGTTTTCTGCGGAGGCATTTGCCGTGCCGGAGCCCGGGTTGAAGTTGGCGGAGAAGACCTGATCGCCCGCCACATCCGCGCCGGAGAGCGTGCCGCCCGCGAGCACCACGGCCTGCGAGCACCCGTAGCCGCCCAGATCGAAGACGCCGCCCTGAGGCACGCGCACACTGCCCGAACCCAGCGCGGCCACGCCCGCCCAGCGGAGCGTCCCGTGCACCACCGTGCCGCCGGAATAATCACTATCAGCGTTTGTCAGTGCCACATTCGCCCCCGCGAGCACATCCACCGACCCTGCGCCGGAAATCGTCAAGCCATAGTCGCGCGTGCCGGAAAGCCCCAGGGTTGTTCCCTCCGCCAAGGTGGCCGACACGGCCGAGAGCTCATTCTGCGGAATCACCGAGCAGCTTCCCTCCACAGCAAGGTTTTCGCTGATCGTCAGCGCTTCTCCCGCAAGGGTGAGCGCGCCCACACCATCCACCGTGAAGAATCCCAACTTCTGCGCCTGGGCAAAGGTGATCGTGGCGTTGGCCGTTACCGTCAGCGTCAGAATATCCGCCTCACCCAGCTGATCCAGCGTCGTTGTCTGCGATCCATCCACCGAGGTTACCGTTACAGCAGAAGCCTCCGCCGAGGCCGAAAGCGTTCCAACCCAGGTGCTGCCCGAAAGCGTCCTGCGCTCCACGATCTGAACGGCCGCAATATTACCGCGCGCCTGCGCCGACTGCATCCGATGAGCCGTCAGCTTCAGGTTGCTGCCGGAGAGCCCGGCAATGCGCATCACGTTCTTACCCAGCGTGACGGCACCCCACGCGGCAGAAGTGGCGTTGCCCCACTTGACCTGCGTGGAGGAGGCCTCCGCCTCTTCCGCACCCTCGGGCATGGTGTAATACACCGTTCCATCATTTACGCTGATGGGGCCGAAGGTAGACCACGCGTTCGCCGACAGGTAGACATAGACATCATACTCGGCATACGGAATGCCAGAGATCGTTACCGTGGCGCCGGCATACGGCGAAGCATAGTTATCCACCAGCGCATCGCGCAGCAGCGGATGCATCGAGGTCTGATTCTGATCTTCCAGGACACGGGCGGTTGCCGAAACGGTGATGCCCGTCTTCCCGGCAGAATCCGTAATCGCCGTTTCGGCCATGCTTGTGGGCCAATTCCACTTCGAGCCCGCGAAAGGCACCAGGCCATACTTCGTGGCACTGTCCAAGCGCGAGGCCGATCCGGTGGTGTAGGTAATATTGATGGCGTCCCCATTCACCACCACCTCGCTGACGCCGGTCGCTTCCCGGCTGAGCGTGAACGAAGCCATCGGCGCATACGTGGGCGCATCCGGCAGATAGAACCCGTCGCCCGCTGAAGCACCGCCGAAGCAGAGGAATCGCCCGTTCTTCGCCTGCGAAGCATCAAACGCATCGCCTACGTTCAGCGTGCCGCCGCCCGTAAAGTAAACCGTATAATCCGCTTCCGCATCAACCGCCGTGCCTTCGGGGAACTCAAACACGGTGGACATGGGCTTATCCAGCGGACGATCCTTGGCGTTTCGGCTGACGGCCACGAGCGTGCCCTCGGCATTCACGAGCGCCACGCGGCGAATGGCCGCATTCAGCGAAGCGCCATCGCGCCAAGCCATTGCCATCTGATGCAGGAAGACGGAGCCGGAGACGTTCTTGGGTGCCTGCGCCCCCGCATGCTTGAGCCCTGATCCATTGAAACGAACCTTGAAATGACTATAGCTCCCTTCCCCGACAGACGCCGTCTTGGAAGGAGCTGCCTGCCATAATGCCGAAGCCGTCTCTGTGGGGGGCACGGCGGCCTCGTGCGTCGAGAGCCAGGCGATTCCCTCGGCAGAAAGCGGGCGGTCAAAAAGCGCCACTTCGTCAATGTCCGCCCAGTTGGGGTTGTTATAGTAATTGCTGTTGTTTTCATCATTCGACGTCTGCCCGCTGCTCCGGCGCGTCCGCCCAACGATCAGCTCCT
>CALBHX010000025.1 GCA_937892925.1 uncultured Lentisphaeraceae bacterium | reverse complement strand
GAGCACAGATGAAAAGCCTTGGAAGCCAGATCAAAGCGGCGCGTCAGCAGCGCCATCTCAGCCAGAGCGCATTGGCGCGTCAGGTGGGGTGCAAGCAGTCTGCGCTTTCCATGTTTGAAAGCGGGCGCAGCACCGCGCTCAATGCGCAGGTCATTGGCAAGCTGTGCGCGGCGTTGGGGCTTTTGCCGCCTTCGCCTGCGGAGCTGCAAGCCCCTCCGGAGCCCGAAGCCATGGAGCGGACGTTTTGCCCGAATGCATCCTGCCCGGGCAATTTGCCGGTAAAGATTGGGGAACGGGTGGTGCTGGTGCCGCATAAGCATTTTGCCTCAGCGGAAGAGCGCCATTGCGCATGGTGCGGGGAAGTGCTGGAGCGGGCGTGCCCGGAATGCGGAGCGCCGGTGAATGAAGGGGCGTTTTGCACCCATTGCGGCACGGCTTATTTTGCAGACGCACCCAAGCAGGCAGACAACCGCCGGGTAGAAGCCAGCGAACAGCTGATGGCCTGGGCCGGCGCAAATGGTTAACATTTAAAACACAGCGGGTTTACGCATAGGGGAGGCATCCGGATTTTGGGTGTCTCTTTTTTATGATTTTGAAGCCGGGTGTAAAAGAGGTATGGCTACAGCCTATTTGATGGTGAATCTGTGCATCATTTTGCTTGAAAGTAAAAGGGACGATTAAAAATCTCATGACGTATAAAAATTGGGCGTATAAAAGAGGCATGATTGCAGCATAGAAGGATCCTTTTTTAGATGACACGTATATTTAAATCACACGTAACATGAAGCCACATGCCTGATGAGCTGCGGTGTGGCAAGATGACACGTAACCTGAAGAATCGGGTTACAGTAGAATGAAGTGTTTTCTTTATAGACAAGCAGAATAACAGCGAGAGCGGATGTAAAAAAAGCCGAAGCGGGGGCTTCGGCGGAAGGGGTAGGGGGAGAGCGGCGTTTATTCGGGGAGTTGCCCATAGAGCTGCCCGTTGCGGATGGTGGCGAGGGCGCGGCCGCGGAGGGGTTGGCCAAGCCAGGGGGTATCAAGCGATTTGCTTTTGAGCGTTTCGCGCGAAACGATCCATTCGGCTTCGGGGTCGAAGAGGGTGAGTTCGGCGGTTTCGCCCAGTTTGAGTACGGGCTGTGGAAGACCCAGCAGGGCATTTGGTTTTTGGCTCCAGGCGGCGCACCAGGCCAGCGGGCTCATGAGCCCTGAGCGCACCATGACGTTCCAGGTAACGGGGAGTGCGGTTTCCAAGCCAATGATGCCGAAAGGCGCCTTGAGAAAGCCATTGGCCTTTGACGTAGGGGTATGCGGCGCATGGTCAGTGGCGAAAAGGGCAAGCGTGCCGTCGCATAAGCCTTCACGCAGGGCTTCCACATCCGCGTGGGTGCCTAGCGGGGGGTTCATGCGCCAATTGCCGTTGTCGCCGGGAATTTCTTCTGCGCAGAGGGCGATATGGTGGGGAGTGGCTTCGGCGGAAACCGGAAGCCCTTCTTTTTGAGCGGCGCGGATAAGCGCTACGCTTTCAGCGCAGGAGAGGTGCTGAATGTGCAGGCGGCAGCCGGTTTCACGGCAGCGGGCGAGGTCATCGCGCACGGCTTGCACTTCGGCTTCGGCAGGGAAAACCGGCAGGTTGAAGCGCATTTGTACGGGGCAGGCGCGAATGACGCCGCCGTTCTGAATATCCGGGCGGACGGCGTGATCCATGACCACGCGCCCCAGCGCTTTGGCGCGGCGCATGACTTGGCGCATCACATCAGGATTGGCCACCATGGAGCCATCGTCGGTGAAGCAGGCGGCGCCTGCTTCGGCCAAGGCTTCCAAATTGGCCGGTTCCTGCCCGGCGCGCCCTTTTGTACAGCAGGCTGCGGGATAGATGGACACGGCGGTTTGGGCTTTGCGTGCGCGGCGGATGAGCTCGGGCGAATCGGTGGCCGGGGTGGTGTTGGGCATGGTGACCACGCGGGTAAAGCCTCCGCAGGCGGCGGCTTCTGATCCGCTGAAGAGATCTTCGGCCGCTGTATTGCCCGGATCGCGGAAATGGACGTGCACATCGCAGCAGCCGGGCATGACGATCAGGCCGGGGCGGTCAACAATACGCACGCCTTCAAGATGTTCGGGCGGTTCGGCTATGCGCCCTTGCGCATCAATAAACAACGCGCCGAAGGTATCGCGGCCGGCTGCCGGATCCAGCAGGCGCGCCTGGGAAATGTAAATGGGAGTGCTCATGCCGCCATTATAACAAAGCCGTTTTTCCGGTTTGCAAACAGGGATTTGACAAGTGTAAGGCGTGTGGAGTAATTTATTGAGCAGTGTTTGGGCAATGTTCGCAGAAGTGCGTAATTGTTCGGCGCGAAAAGGAGTTGAACAGATGATAAAGCGTTTTGGAATGGTTTTGTTGGCTGTTTTATCCGCAGCCGCAGCGCGGGCTGTCTCGATTGATTGGACCGCAGCGGAGCTGGCGACTTCCGGGAATTATTCCGGGAGCTATTCCGTTAAACATATTGACAGCGGAAGTTCGGTCAACCGCCCCAGCGGCACCATCCGCGCCGCCTTCACCTTTTCCGGCACAGCTGCTTCCGGCGTGCTGCTCTGTTACGGTGAAAACCGCGGCACGCTCAGCAGCTCCAATACCGGAAACAGTGGCGTGCGCCTCTATTTCAAAGATGGAAAGCTGACGGCCGAGCTCAAGCGCAACACGGCGGATAGTTCCGTTACTAGCTATAAAACTGTTTCCGGAACGAACCCGGTGATTAAACAGGGCAAAAACGAGATTGCCATTGCCATCAATCGGAGCGGGTCAACCCATTCCTCCTCGATCTTTATCAACGGGGTGGAATGTTTCAAGCTGGAGAATGTTCAGCAGTCCGGGTTTCAGTGGGAGCATGTGATGGTGGGTGCGCCGCTGAATGAAAACGACAGCCTGACGGCTCTGGAAGGGGCAAGTGTAACGGATGTTTCCGTGAGCTACGCCGATGCCTCTATCCGCAACACGCAGAATTATTATAAAGAAATCATGCCTGAGCCCAGTGCGCTGGCGCTGCTAGCGCTGGGCGTGAGCGCATTGGCGCTCCGCCGCCGCGCGGCCTGAAAGCAGCAGACAGCAGGATAAAATCAAGCGGCCGGAATAGTTTCTCCGGCCGTTTTTTTCAGTGTTTTGGTTACAGGCATGTGTACCCGATTACGGGCTATACAAGAAGCCGGCGTTTTGAATTGGGTGCGCGTGTGTTTTATTCACACATCGGTCTTGTGCGGGGCGCCGGGCAGGTCGCGAACCACACGCGGGCAGGCCAGGCCGCCCAGATGGGCAAGCAGATGTTCGCGAAGGCGGGGCGCCGTGCTGGGCGGGCAGCGAAAATGGCTGATGCCGGCAATGGGGTCGCAGTCAAAGAGATAATAGGGGCGGATGCGGTGGCGCTGGAGCAGGGCGCAGAGGCGCGTCTGGGTGGCCGGGTCGTCATTGATGCCTTTCAGGAGCACGCTTTGGTTGGAGAGAGGCAGGCCGCGGTCAGCAATCGCTTGAATGGTCTGAATGGCGCGGGGTGAGAGTTCGCGCGGGTGATTGAATTGGGTTTGCACCCAAACGCGGCGGCTGGCGGCCAGGCGGTCAATCAGCGCGGGCGTCCAGCGCATGGGGAGGACGGCAGGGGTGCGGGTGCAGAGGCGGATGGCGTCCAGCTGCGGCAGGGCGGCGAGGGCATCTACCCAGCGCAAGAGCGTTTCATCGGGAAGGATGAGCGGATCGCCGCCGGAAAGCAGCACTTCCCGCACGCCGGGGCGGCTGCGCAGCAGGTTCAGAAGCGTCTCCAGATTGGCCGGGCGGGCTTCGGCCAGCAGGCCGCGGCGGGTACAGTGGCGGCAATAGGTGGAGCAGGTGATAGAGACCATGGCCAGAATACGGTCGGGGAAACGCTGTTTGATGCCGGGGGCAAGGGCGGCGGCACCGGTTTCGCCGAAGGGATCCGGGCCGTAGGCAGGGTCGGGCAGCGCTTCGCGGGGGTCGGGGAGAAACTGGCGGAGAATGGGATCCTCCGGGTTATTCCAATCGGCCAGAGAGGCGTAATAAGGGGTGGCACGCAAGGGGAAGGGCGTGCTTTCGGGGAGGCCGAGCTCTTCGGCTGTAATCGGGTGGGCAAGCTGCCAGTGCCAGTCTTCCCACTGGGGCTCGGCCAGGCGGTTGAGGCGTGCGGGGCGTTTAACGGAGAGAGACATTGAGGAATGCTTCGAAGTCGTGAAGGGGGCAGACGGCGGCACCGAGGCGGCGGGCTTCCCCGGCAAAACCCTGGTCGTCGGTTACGAGGGTTTTGGGGATGCTTTCGGCTTCGGTTTTGTAAAAGGCCAGCAGATCCAGAATAAACCGGTCAGCGCGGTGTTCACCGGTGCCGCCGGAATAATGGACGGTGAGATTATCGGCCGGGGCGTGCGAAGTGGTTTGCGGCCCATCCCAAACGAGGTGTGCGTGAACCAGCGGCAGGCTGCGCAGCAGAATCACTAGGTCGCGCTCCAGGCGGCTGCGGGCGTCTTCATGGGTGAGTGCGGTGCCGCGGCGCTGTTTATACCGCCCCAGGCCGTTGAGGATGTTGTGGCCGTCGCAGAAGAGGAGCAGGGGGGCTTCGCCGCGGAGGGCGGCGGTGAGTGCTGGGTTGCGGCGCTCGATGGGAGAATTTTCAGCGGCCTGCGCTTCGCGGTCTTTATCGGAGACTTCGAGTGCCCAGGAAGCGGCGCGTTGGTGGAAGATCTGCCGGAGGTTCTTGAGGGTGGGCTCGGGGAGAAGATGCAGGCGTTTGCTCAGCTCCAGCAGGGCGAGGGCATCTTCATAATCGCCCTGATTGGCGGCATTTAACCGGGCACGGAGCTCGGCGGCGAGGGGCGGCTCGTCTTGCGCGGGGGTGAGCTCGGTGCGCAGGGCACTGCAGGCCTGCACCAATTCATCGCGCACGGCTAGCAGCGCCGGAAGGCGGACGTTGGCGGTGCGGAGGGCGGCATCCACGCGCGCAAGCGTTTGCTCCAGGGCATCGAGCTGCGCTTCAGCTTCGGCGCGGCGGGCACTGGCGCGGTCGAACTGCGCCTGCTGCTTCAAAAGTGCTTCGGCGCGGTCGAGCAGGGGGGCGGCAAGATTTTGTTCGGTCAGGGCTTCCAATTTGCAGGCAGGCGCGAGCCACTGGTGAAAGAGATGGATTTGTTTGGCTGCGAGCAGGGCAGCCACACGGGTTTTTTCGGAGGCTTCCCGGCGTGCCAGCTCGGCTTGCAGGCGGTCGATGCGGCTTTGGAGCTCTTGCACGGCGAAGTGTGCGGTAGCCAGCTCAGCCTTATGGTTGCGGGCGAGGGTACGGGCGGCTTCTTCGGCTTCGCGGCGGGCACGGCGGGCTTCTTTTTCGGCGGCATCGAGTTTGGCGCGGAGATCGGCCATGGTTTCACGGGTGCGCTGGTTGGCGGCGGTGCCGGGTTCTGCGGCGGCCACAGGTGCGAAGAGGCGGGTGAGGGTGTGCTGGGCTTCGGCTTCCGAGGGCAGCTCTGCGCCGTGTTCTTCCAGTTTGGCCATGGCTTTGCTGCGGATGGCTTCGCGTTCATCGGCTAGGCAGGCCAGAAGGGTTTCCGCCTTTCCAAAGCGGACGAAAAAGGTGCGCAGGTGGGCTTGGAGCACGGCTTCTGTGAGGGCGGCAAAGAAGCGGGGCAGGGGGGCATGCGTGCGCAGAAAAATGGCCAGATCGGGGTCGTAATGCGTTTCCAGGCTGCGGAGTTTTTGCAGCACGAGCTGGCGCAGGAGGGCGGGGTTACCGCCTGGGCGGTATCCACCGGTGAGCAGCTTATGGCGCTGGGCAAAGCTTTCCAGCGCGGCTTGCGGAAGCGTTTCCAGCGTGCGGGAAAGCGCGGCGGAAAGGGCTTCGCGCGGGAGGGCTTCTTCAGTCATTACAGCGGCCTCCGAATGAGCAGGAACAGGAGCGCGGCCGAGAGGAGCGCGGCTACGCCGCCGCCCCAGAGCCAGGGGCGCGCATGCGACCGGTAACGCGCATAAATCTGCCGCTCCACGCGGGTGGTTTCCAGTTCGGAGACATGTTTCAGAAAGGCTTCCAGCTGTTCGGGTGAGCGGACGTTGGCATAATCGCCGCCGGTGATTTCGGCGATGCTTCGGAGGGTTTCTTCATCGAGCGTCATCTCCACCTGCACCACCTGCTCCCGGCCGAAGGCATCGCGTGCGCGAACGGGCGCGGGGCCATTGGAGCCCACGCCGATGGTGTAGACGCGCACGCCCAGCTCTTTGGCGGCGTTGGCGGCTTCTTTTGGGGAAACGGCGCCGGTATTGTTTTCGCCATCGGAGAGCAGAATGACAATTCGGGTTTTCGGCTCGGCGTCTTTCAGGCGCAGAAGCGCCATGGCTAGGCCGTCGCCGATGGCGGTGAGCAGCTCATCATTCGAGACCCAGGCGGCATCGCCGCCTTCACCGGGGATTTCCACCCCCGCAAGCGTGTGCAGCAGCGCCCGGTGATCGGCGGTGAGCGGCGCACGCACGGCCGCATAGCCGCCAAAGGTAACCAGCCCGATCAGATCCTCCGGCCGCCGCCGGGCAAAGTCGCGGAAAACCCGCTTGACAACATCCAGCCGGGTGGCGTCCAGCCGGCCTTCGCTTAGATCCAGTGCGCGCATGGAGCCTGAGACATCTACGGCCATCATCACGGCCAGCGCATCGGCCGAGCGCACCTCCCGCGACAGCTGCGTTTGTGGCCCGGCCGCCCCGATAATGAGCGCCGCCAGCCCTGCCAGAAAGAGAAAGGGCAGCCCCGCGGCCAGCCGTACCCGCCAGGTGGGCTTCATCTGCCCAAACCGCGCCGAAGCCGAAGCAAAGAGCACGCCCTGCGGCCTGGCCCGCCGCAGCATTACAAAAGCCGCGAATGCCCACGGCACAAAGAGCGTTAATGCCCACGGAAAAGCCAATTGAATCATAACGCCCTCCCCGCGCCGCGCGGCCGCGCACCGTCTTTGGCCAAACGGCCCTTACCAAACGCCCATGATCTTGTAAGCATAACGCCCTCAGTCTATCATATTCCGGCTTATGCGTCCGTTTTTGTTGTTTGCACTGGAGCTGTTCATGCCGCCATCTTTGAATACGTGTTTGGGACGTTGCTTCCGATGCCCCGAAGGATTCCATACTGCATGATATGCCGACAGTTCTAACATAAAATAAATAAAATAATGAGTTTACGGGGGGGGGGATATGTTACTCTGTAAAAGAAAAGTCGTTTTGAAGCGGAGCGAGGCGCCTGTTTGGGGCGTTTTGCCGTGCTTCAGGTGCACTTTTTACCCGGTTGAGACGCCTTCACTGGATGGCGGATAGATTGCGAGGGTGCGTCAGGGGCAATCCCAATCGTGCTTCTTCTGTGCAGTTTTTCTGCAAGGCTTTTGTTGTCTGGAATAGTGGAGGAACGCTATTGGGTGTTGTTCCATGGAGTAACAGGGTCTGATGGCCGGTTGGAAGAGAGGCGCCGGTTGGCGATGCAAGGAAAAGGGATGACAGAGATTCGAAAAAAGGATGACGTAAAGGAGGCGTTATCCGAGCTGATTCCGGTGGCTTGTGTGAGCGACCACCGGTATGTCTGCGGGCTGCTGACCACGCTGTGGAGTCTGTGCCGGGCGGCATCGGGGCGGGAGAGTATCTGCTTTTATATTTTTGACTTGGGGCTTACCTCGGGGGATCGCCGGGCAGTTGAGCGGCTGCTGGCTTCGTTTCGGAACGTTTCGGCGCGGGCGGTGTTTCACGTTGCGGGAGAGGAGCGGTTTAAGGCGTTTCCGCCGTGGCATGGCTCGTGGGGGCCCTATGTGCGGTTGATTTTACAGGATGAGCTTCCAGCGGTTGATTTTGCGGTTTATACGGATCTGGATACCCTGTGGCTTCGGGATGTGGGGGAGCTGTGGGCGCTTCGGGAGGCGGATGTGCCGCTGTGTGCCGTGCCCGATGGGTCGGGTGTGGGGCATTTTTCCGGCGGAGCCCGCCGCACGTCGGCATTAAATATGCTGGGCGCTTCGCTTTCTGCGAAGGAATATTTCTGCTCCGGGCTTCTTTTGCTGAATCTGCGGCTGCTTCGGGCGGAGGGGTTTACGCAAAAGGCGTTCGACTTTCTTTCCCGGCACATCCATGTGCTGAAGTTCCCGGATCAGGATTGTTATAACTTTTTCTTTCCGTTTCCCGGGGCACGCTTACTGGATTGGCGTTGGGGTGAGTTTTCGGCGGCGTATGGCTGGCGTGAAAGGAATACGCCGCGCGTGATTCACTTTGCCAACGATGCGCCGTGGCTGCACGCGCCTTCGCTCCCGGGCGCTCTGTGGTGGCGGGCGTATGCTCATGCCTGCGCCGCCGCCGGGCGTCCATGGTGCGCGGCTTATGCATGGATGCAGGCGGTGCGTCATGCGGTTTTGGCCACGCGGGTTGGGTTTGTTCTCTGCCGCTGGCCGTTCTGGTTGATCAACCGCAAGCTCTTTTATAAACGGTTCCGCCGTTTTCATCCCCAGCCGAAACAGCCGCTTAGCGAAGAGGACACGTTATGAGACCGAGCGATTTTCTTTCCATTCCCTGCGTGGCCGATACGCTAGTGGCGGTTGAGCGGCGCTTGCCGCGCAGGAGCCTGCGTTCGCCGCTGGCCGTGGCCTTTGCCATCAACCGCAGGTATGTCCGCCCGCTCGGGGTTACGCTCACTTCTCTGCTGCTCAACACGCCCGGGCCGATTGAGGCCTTTATTCTTTCTGCCGATCTGGAGACGTTGCCCGAGCCGCTGCTGAAGCTTCAGGCGCGGTTCCCCCGCCTGAAACTTCAGCTGGTGCCGGTGGATTTCCGCCGCCTGGACTCCCTTTTGATGAACCCTGAGCTGGAGCATATCTCCCGCGAAACCTTCTTTCGCTATCTCCTGCCAGATCTGCTGCCTGCGCACCGGCGCGTGCTTTATCTGGATGCCGATACGCTGGTGTGCGGTTCGCTGAGAACGCTTTGGGAGCTGCCGCTGGAGGGGTTTTACGCCGCTGGCGTGCCCGATGACTTCAACATTCGCCAAGGGCATCCCAATGCCCTCGGGCTGGATCAGCCCGGCGAGCATTACGTCAATGCCGGTGTGCTGCTGCTCAATCTGGAGGCGCTTCGGCGCGACCGCGTGGCCGATCGCCTCTTCCGCCTGTCTTCTGAGCGCGTGCTCAGGTTTATGGATCAGGATGCGATCAATCTGGTTTTCCGCGGGCGTATCCGCCCCCTGCCTGAGCGTTACAACGTAACGTCCGATTCGCTCCGCCGCAAAAAGCATCGTTTCCGCGGCCACCCCACCATTCTCCACTTTACAAGCCGTTGGAAACCCTGGCGGTGCAGTTTCCCCTTCGGCGCCTGGCGGTATCAGGCCTATCAGCGGCTGTGGGAACGTTTCGCGGGGCTGGAGCCGGTGATCCGCGTGGGGCTGCTGGTGGATGAGTTCTTTGGCGGCGCGGGCACCGCTTACGGCGGGTATGGCTTTTTGGCGCGTTATGGTGTTTGCGGGCTGATTCCGAACGAGGATATTCAGATTGACGTGATCCTCGCCGAGCCCGGCAAGAAGAACCGCCCGGGCGGCGATATCATCGAAGGTACGTGCCTCTACTTTCCGCCCACTCGGAAACGCGCCTTCCGGCGGTGGCTCAAAAGGGCGAATTACGATGTCTATCTGAGCATTGAGGCGTGCAACCTGCGCGTGCTCTGCAAAGATCCCAATCCCCGCCGCCGCGTCCTTTTCTGGATTCAGGATCCGCGGCCGAAAGCCGATTGGGAAGAGATCGCGACCGTCAAGCTTTTCCCGGAGCCGTCTTATTGGGATGAAGCGCTCGCGGCGGCCGTGCATCACTGGGCAGCACAGGGGCGCCTTCGCTTCCTTTCGCAGGCCGCATCGCTCAATGCCAAGGCGCGCACGCTTTACGCTCTGCCGGAAGCGATGCCGATCACGCTTCTACCCAACCCCATTGTTCCCCCTTATCCGCGAGAAACGGTGCTGGCCGCTGAAAAGCGAAATAAGGTGGTTTTTCTCGGCCGCATAGAATCGGTCAAGCGCGGGTGGCTTTTCTGCGAAATTGCTAAAGCCATGCCCGAGGTGGACTTTCATGTGTTAGGGCAAAGCTCGCGCGATACCGCGCGCAACGAAGCGCTGATTGCGCCTTACCGCGCCCTGTCCAATCTTCATTTCGAGGGGCATGTGGAGGGTGCGGTCAAGGCGCGCCATCTGCTGGAAGCGAAGGTGCTGGTCAATACGTCCATTCATGAAGCCCTGCCGATTTCTTTCCTGGAAGCATTGGCCTGCGGGGCGCTTTTAGTGAGTAATCAGAACCCGGAAGGCCTCACGGAGCGTTTTGGCGTGTGGGTGGGGCAGGTGCTGGGCGATGGCTTCGAGGCCGTGCCGCGGTTTGTTGACGCCATTCGGTCGCTGCTCAATCTGCCGGAAGACGTGCGCCGCCGCCGTGTGGCCGCCGCGTTGGACGAGGTGCTGACGGTGCATGACCCGGAGCGTTTCCGCACGCATCTGCGGGCGCTGATTAAGGAAGAAGCCGCTCGGTTCCGCCATCCCGGCTCGGCGGCAGAACCGCCGCTCCGCGCCTGAATCCGCGGAGATGCCGGATGTTGTTTTTCGCCGCGTCTGGCGGAGCCCTGCGGTTCAAGAAGAGGAATCATTACGCGGTGAACATGGCGGGGGCGGAACCGGACGGATTGCGCGGTTGGCTGTGATTTGCAGAATGGAAGCGTAGAAACAGCGCAAGAACGCGCTTCCACGCGATGGGGGAAAGCGTTCCCGGAGGGGGGTTACTTCAGGGCGTTTTCGTGTGTTTGACGAGCGCGCACAGGTCATTTTTAGGGATTCCCGGCACAGCGGGTGGGGTGTTTGGCGGGGTGCAGTTTCGAAAAAGCAGGGGCATGGATGTGTGTATGGAGAGGCTTGCGGAAATGCGCGCGGTGCGGTATGGTGTGGTTGAAAGATGCCCGTTGTAACTGGGGCTCGCGAAGAAGGAGTGTTATGAACCGCAGAACGTTTTTGACCTCGCTGGGCGCGTTGGGCGCCGCGGCTCCCTTTGTGCCGGCCGCGCTGCCGGCCGCGCCGACTGTCTCCGCACCGGAAGAACTGGGCGGGCAGGCGTTGTTTGCCTGCCTGCCGTATGCGCAGTGGACGGCGCCGGGGGTGACGGTTATTCGGTGGCGGACGGCACGCCCGTCAACGGCCTTTCTTTTCTGGTCGCAGGAGCCCGCCGCGCCGCGCGATCGGTGGGTAAAAGCCTGCACGGTGCAGGATGGCATGATCGCGGCCAATACGTGCGATCACGCCGTTACACTGCGCGGGCTTGACCCGGCCAAACCGCTTGCCTTTGAGGCCGTTTCCGAGCCGATTGCTTCCTTCGGAGCCTATTCCATCAAGCGTGGCGCTACGGTTGGGAGCGGCGTGCGCACGCTGCGCCCGATGCGCTCCCCGGAGGGGGCGCTTTCGCTGGCCATTTTCAATGACATTCACGGGCGTCTGGAGCTGATTCCCAAGCTATTGGCGCTGGAGAGCACGGTTCAGGCGGCGCCTGCGGCGGCGCTATTTAATGGCGACTGCATGGATGACTGCGGCAGCGTGGAAAGTGCGCAGAAACGGTTCCTTCGCGCGTTGCCTCCGTTGGCGGAGGCCGGGCTTTCCACGCTCTTTCTGCGCGGCAACCATGAATACCGCGGGGCGATGGCGCGGCGTATCCGCGAGGTGCTTTCCCCGCTCGATTGCGGCCGCTATTACGGTGCCTTCACCCTCGGCAGCGTCCGCTTTCTCTGCATCGATACCGGCGAGGATAAACCGGACTCCGCGCCGGTCTACGGCGGCCTTTTGCAGACGGATGCCTATATCGATGAGCAGGCCGCTTGGCTTGCCCGGGAAATCGAATCGCCTGAGTGGAAAACGGCACCGTGGCGCGTGGCGGTGATGCATATTCCCCCCACGTGCGGCAATGTGGGTGATAACGATGATTGGTATGGCCCCACCCGCCTGCGGAAAATCATGGATCCGCTTTTCGCCAAGGCCAACCTGCAGGCAATGATCTGCGCCCATACGCATGTTTACAACTTCCTGCCGCCTGAAAAGACAGGCCGCCCGTATCCCATTCTGATTGGCGGCGGCCCCTCCGAAAAGTCGGCCACCGTAACGCTGCTTAAAGCTTCTAACAACGTGTTGGATATCCGCGCTTTCCGCGCCAACGGCGCCGCGTTGGACGGGATCATTCATTGTGAAAGGAGAGCCTGATGGTGCGCAGACGCAATTTTCTGGCCGCGCTGGGTGCGGCCGCAGCCGCTCCCATATTGAACGCCGGGGGGAAGAAGGCCGAACCTAAACCGAAGGCTAAACCCGCCGGGCGCTTTGTCTGGCGCCCTACGGCGCAAATCGTTGGGGGAGACGCTCTGGCCGTCTGCTGGCGGACGGATTCGCCCAGTACAGGGACGCTTTTCTGGACGCAGGATCCGGCGCTGCCGCGCGATCAATGGGCTTCGGCCTGCCGCGTGGAGGAGGGGCTCACCGCGTCCAACCGCTGTGATCACCTCATTACGGTTCGCGGGCTCGACTTTACCCGCCCGTTTCTCTTTGAGGCTGTTTCCGAGCCGGTGAAGATGGACGCCTGGTGGACGTATCGAAAAGGGTCTTTCGCCTCCGGCGTGATCCGGTTGCGCCCGATTCTCCGCGCGGGGGGCTTCACCTTTGCCATGTTTAACGATGTGCACGCCAATGTGGCGCTGTTCCCCAAGCTCTGCGCACTCCCCGCAGTGATGGAGGCGGAGCCCGGGTTCGCGGTGCTCAATGGGGATTGCGCGGGAAACTGCGCCTCTGAGGAACAGATGGCCAAGGATATCCTGAACCCGCTGGCCGACTTGACGGCGCGGGGGCTGCCGGTGCTGGTTGTGCGCGGCAATCATGAATACCGCGGCGCGATGGCGCGGCGTATCCGCGAAGCCTTTGCGCCCTTTGAGCACGGCTGGTATGCCGCCTTTAATCTGGGGCAAATCCGCCTGCTGCTGCTGGATGGCGGCGAGGATAAGGTGGATACGCACCGCGAATACTGCGGGCTGCTTCACTGCGAGCCGTATATTGCTCAGGAGGCGGCCTGGCTGGCGCAGGAAACGGCTTCCCCCGCATGGAAAGCCGCCGCCCGGCGCGTGGCGCTCTGCCACATTCCGCCCACAGCCAACGATCCGCGGGAAGACCGCGGCTATGGGCCTACCCGCCTGCGGGAAAAGATGGAGCCGGTGCTCTGCCGCGCGGGGCTGGATCTGCTGCTTTGCGGGCATACGCATCATGCCGCGCTGGTGCCTGCCGAGCCGGGCAAAAGGCCTTACCCTACGGTGATCGGTGGGGGGCCGAAAGATGCCGCGGCCACGGTTACGCTGGTTCAGGCTTCGCCGTCTGGAGTCCGCGTTTCGTGCCTGCCGCTCTCCGGCGCCGCGCCGCTGACGGTTAGCGTGTAGCCGCCGTTGATGTGAATCATGTCTGGCGGCTTTTGCCGCCTCACTTCCGCGCCGCCTCACCCGGCGGCGCGGCTGTTTTTTCTCTGTGTGTCAAATCAGACGGATGTGGGGAAGCCCGGAATCTCCTCTTGAGCGCGTGAAGGCATAGGAGCGGGCGATAAGGGGGCGGGTCTTCTCGTTGTAGGGCTTGCCTGTCCGGTCTTTTGCTGTTAGGGATAGCACTGATTCTAAACGGGCGTGCCGCCGCGCAGGGAGTTATGATGATACTGCGACCTGCTCTATCGGAAATAAGCGGTTTAAGAGGGGTGTTTTCATCATCCGCGCGGACAGCCTATCTGCACATATCTTGCGGAGCCCACGCGCAGGGAGACACGTGTAGCGGTTTATTATAGGGTTATGACGAAGCGAACGGGTGAGCCCTCTCTTCGGAGTCAAATTATTCAGTTGAGCGGGCGGTTATAGGGTACGATTAAACGAAGCGGGGGGATGGGTTTGCGGCGGAGGATTCGGTTGGCTTTGTGAAGGGCGTTGGTGCGGCGGCGCCGGGCAGGATGTGAGGAGGGGGAATGGCTGTGAAGGGGAATGGGATGGCGGCGGGCGGGGAGCAGCGCGAGGGTAAAAACGAAGCAGGCCGGGGTTCGATGCCGCGGCCTGCGTTCGTTTATCGGGCGGGCTCTTCCGCCGGATCGGGCGCGCCTGCTTAGGTGTAGCGGAGGACTTCGTCCACGGTGGTGTAGCCATCGAGGACGTTTCGGATGGCGTCTTCACGCATGGTGCGCATGCCGAGCTCGCGGGCTTTTTCGCGGATGACGAGGGTCGGCTCGCGGGCGTTGATCATTTCGCGGATGGGGTTGGACATGCGCAGGTATTCGAAGACGCCTTTTCGGCCTTTGTAGCCGGTGGCGTTGCAGATTTTGCAGCCTTTGCCGTAGGCGAACTGGCGGTTGCCGATATCGGCGCGCACGAGGCCGAGGCGGCGGATGGCCTCATCGTCGGGGTCATAGAAGGTTTTGCAGTTTTGGCAGCAGGTGCGCACGAGGCGCTGCGCCAGAACGGCCTGAAGGGTGGAGGAGATGAGGTAGGGGGCAACGTTCATATCCACGAGGCGGGTTACGGCGCCGGCGGCGTCGTTGGTGTGCAGGGTGGAGAAGACGAAGTGGCCGGTGAGGGCGGCCTGAACGGCGATTTCGGCGGTTTCGAGGTCGCGGATTTCGCCAACCATGATGATGTCGGGATCCTGACGGAGGAAGGCGCGGAGGACTTTGGCGAAGGTGTTGCCCTGCTGCGGGTTGATGGGCACCTGGACAAGCCCCTCGATGTCATATTCCACCGGCTCTTCGGCGGTGAGGATTTTAACGTCTACCTTGTTGATGGCGCGGAGGCAGGAGTAAAGGGTGGTGGTTTTACCGGAGCCGGTCGGGCCGGTAACAATAAAGATGCCGTTGG
Source organism: uncultured Lentisphaeraceae bacterium (assembly GCA_937892925.1). Lineage (GTDB taxonomy): Bacteria > Verrucomicrobiota > Kiritimatiellia > RFP12 > DVOR01 > Spyradenecus. The sequence goes on along the minus strand of CALBHX010000025.1, from coordinate 6,587 downwards.
GCTTTTCGATATCCAGGGTGATGCCGTCGTAGATGTCTTCGGGCAGGCCGATGTTCTCCAGATCGAGGGAGACGGCGGAGCGGTCAAGCACACGGAGCACCACGGATTCACCGTGAACCGTGGGCAGGCAGGAGACACGGAGGTCAACCTGGCGCCCGGCAACGGTGAGGGCGATGCGGCCGTCTTGAGGGACGCGCCGTTCGGCGATGTTGAGGCCGGAGAGCACCTTGATGCGCGAGATGATAGGCAGCGCCATGCTCAGGGGCGGCGGGTTCATTTCGTAGAGCGCGCCGTCTACGCGGTAACGGATCTTGAAGTCTTTTTCGAAAGGTTCAATGTGAATATCGGAGGCGCGGTCGGTAATGGCCTGGTAGAGAACGAGGTTGACAAAGCGGATGACGGGGGCGGAAGCGGCGGCGCTTTCAATGCCCTTCTCATCGGTGGAGGCATCTACGCCCTCCAGGTCGGAAAGATCTTCAATGAGCGCATCGGAGGCTTCTGTAGCCGGGAAGTTTTCATCGATGGCCGCCTTGATGACGGATTCGGGGGCGAAAACGAAGCGGATTTCGCGCGAGAGGAGGAAGGTGAGCTCATCGATGACGTCGGCCTCGACCAGGTCGGCCGTGGCGAAGGTGGCATGGTCGCGCTCGACTTCAACGGGGACGATGGTGTGGAGGCGGATGCTGGCCACGGGGATGAGATTCTTGAGCGTGTCGTCAAAGACCATGCCCGAGAGATCCACCACATCGGTGCCCTGGCTTCCGGCCATAAGGGTGAGGAGGTCTTCTTCGCTCAGGATGCCGAGGTCGAGGATGAGCGTTTTGTAGGGCTTGCCGTTTTCCAGGTGGGCGCGGACGAGCTCTTCGGCCTGTGCCTGGTCGATGAAGCCGTTATCGCGGACGAGCTCGACGAGGGGTGGGATCTGGATGGCGTTGGGCATCTTATTCTCCCATCATTTCCTTGAGTTTTTGAACGGTGGTCTCGGGATCCTGCGCCTTGGTAACGAGGTCTTCGTAGGAGATTTTCCCGGCTACGTAGAGGTTGAGAAGGGAGGTATCGAGGGAGACCATGCCGTATTTGGCGCCGGTTTGAATGTCGGAGCTGATCTGGAAGGTCTTGTTGTCGCGGATGCGCGAGCGGATGGAGGGGGTGCTCATCATGATTTCGAAGGCGGCGCAGCGCCCCTTGCCGCCTTTATCGGCGCGGGGGAGGAGCACCTGGGAAATCACGGCCACGAGGCTCATGGAGAGCTGCGTGCGCACCTGTTCCTGCTGGTTGGTGGGGAAGGAGTCGATAATTCGGTCAACGGTGGCGGCGGCGCCGGTGGTGTGCAGGGTGCCAAAAACGAGGTGGCCGGTTTCGGCCGCGCTGATGGCCGCGCCGATGGTTTCGAGGTCGCGCATTTCGCCCACGAGAATCACGTCCGGATCCTGACGGAGCGCCCGGCGGATCGCCTCAGCAAAGCTGGGGACGTCGGCGCCGACTTCGCGCTGGGTAACGAGGGATTTGCGGGAATAGTGGTAGAACTCGATGGGGTCTTCAATGGTGATGATGTGGCAGTCGCGGTCGCTGTTGATGACGTCGATCATGGACGCGAGGGTGGTGGACTTACCTGAGCCGGTGGGCCCGGTAACGAGGATGAGGCCGCGGGGCTTATAGAGCAGCTCATGAACGGCTTCGGGGAGCCCCAGCTGCTCAAGCGTGAGAATCGTGGAGGGGATCTGCCGGAGCACGAGGCCGTAGTTGTGGCGCTCTTTGAAAACCGAAACGCGGAAGCGGGCCGCCTCGGAGAAGGCCAGACCGAAGTCGGCGCCGCCGTTGCGCTCCACTTCCTCGAGCTGCTCGGGGGTAACAATTTCCAGCACCATCTTGGCTGTGTCGGCCGGGGTGAGATCGGGGCAGTCAAGGGGCTCCAACGCGCCGGAGCAGCGGAGCACCGGGGGGCGCCCAACGCGGACGTGGAGGTCGGAAGCGCCTTCATCGACCGTTGCCTGCATGAGGTCGGCCATGGTGATTTCGGTAACGGCCTCGGAGGCCAGCTGATGGATATCGGTGGTCATTAGTCTTCGTCTCCCATGGTGGCGCGGAGCACTTCTTCAAGGGTGGTCATGCCGGAAGCGACTTTCAGCATGCCGTCTTCGCGGAGGGTGCGCATCCCCATTTCACGGACGCGGGCCCGAAGGGTGGTGGTGGGCACTTTGTCAAAAATCATGCGTTGGACGGTGTCGTCTACGGTAAAGATTTCGAAGAGGCCTTTTCGGCCTTTATACCCGGTCTGGTTGCAGACGGGGCAGCCGGCGCCTTTGTACATTTTCATGGTGGCGGCGTCTTTGGCCATGGTGCCGAGCATTTTGCGCTCACGGTCGGTGGGGATGTGCTCGGTGCGGCACTTTTCGCAGATGGCGCGGACGAGGCGCTGAGCCATGGCCGCCCGCAGCGCGGAGGCCACAAGGAAGGGCTTGATGCCGATATCGGTGAGACGGGTCACGGCGCTGGGGGCATCGTTGGTGTGCAGGGTGGAGAACACGAGGTGGCCGGTGAGTGCCGCTTCCATGGCGATTTCCGCGGTTTCGTGGTCGCGGATTTCACCGATCATCACGATGTTCGGCGCCTGACGCAGAATGGAGCGCAGCGCGGCGGAGAAGTCGAGCCCCACGGCGCGGTTGACCTGCACCTGGTTGATGCCGCTCATCTGATATTCCACCGGGTCTTCCACGGTGATGAGCTTCTTGTCCGGGCGGTTGATTTGCCCGAGGCAGGCATAAAGGGTGGTGGTCTTACCGGAACCGGTCGGGCCGGTTACCAGAATCACGCCGTCGGGCAGGCCGATAAGCCGCTCAAACTTGGCCTGGTCATCGGAAAGGAAGCCCAGCTGCGGCAAGCCCAGCGCCAGATTCTGCTTATCGAGAATACGCATCACAATCGATTCGCCGAAGTTGGTCGGCACGGTGCTGACACGCAGATCCAGCTCCCGTTCGCCCACTTTGATCTGAATGCGGCCGTCTTGCGGGATGCGCCGCTCGGAGAGATCCATGTTGGCCATCAGCTTCACGCGTGAGAGGATGGCGCTCTGCAGGCGTTTGGGCGGCTCGTCCATTTCACGCAACGCGCCGTCGATGCGGAAACGCACGCGGAAGTGCTTTTCCATCGGCTCCAGGTGAATATCGGAGGCCTTCATTTTGCAGGCGTCCATGAGAATGAGGCTTACCAGGCGGATAACCGGCGCATCGCCTTCGTCATCTCCGCCGTCAACAGCCATCTCCTTGCGCTGGGAAACCAGATTTTCGCCGGTATCGGTGGCATTCGGGTCGAACGTCAGCGGGTAAAACTTCTCCAGCAGCCGCTTGATATCGCTCGATGTGGCCACCACGAAGTCTGCATTCCGTCCATTGAGGCGGTAGCGGATCGCGTCCTGCGCGTCATAGTTGCCCGGGTCGCAGATGGCGATCATCACGGAGTCGCCGTCATCCTGGATCGGCACCGCGCTGTATTTCCGCGCCGTCTCGGCATCGAGCAGTTTGGTGGTTTCTGCCGGCAGGTCATCGCCGTCGATCGAGGCAAAAGGCATGCCGAACTGTTCGGCCAGGGTGCCCAGCACATCCTCTTCTGAGATCGTCCCCTGTTCAACTAACCAATCGAGGGGCGTCTGCCCGTCCCGGCGCTTGGCCGAGAGCGCGGAAGCCACCTGTTCGGTTGTCAGGTGCCCGGTCTCCTGCAAAACCTGCAAGGCATACTCGTCGTTTGTAGTCACGCGCTTGTCTCCAAAGATAACGCCATTCAAATCCTTCGAATCATCATTCTTGAAAGATAACAAACCTCTGCCGGTTGCGCAAGCCCAAAGCCCGGCGGCGCAGCGGCGGAATCCTCGGCGCGGGTGCTTCTTTCGGGGTTACCACACAATGGGCCGCTCGCCGTGCGCGGCCAGATAGGCGTTGGCCTGCGAGAAGTGGCGGCACCCGAAGAACCCGTGATAGGCCGAGAGCGGCGAGGGGTGCGCGGCTGTCAGAATCAGGTGGCGCGTCTCGTCTATCAGGGCGCGTTTGGCTTTGGCTTTGGCGCCCCACAGCAGAAAGACCACATGCTCCCGCCGGGCGGAAACCGTTTGAATGACGGTGTCGGTAAAGGCTTCCCATCCCAGATTGGCGTGTGCGAGCGGGGCATGCGCCCGCACGGTGAGGATGGCGTTGAGCAGGAGCACGCCCTGCTTCGCCCAAGGCGTCAGATCGCCGCCGCGGATCTGGCTGGACCCCACGTCCTGCGCAATTTCCGTGAGCATGTTGCGCAGGGAAGGGGGCGGCGGCTGGGGCGGCAGCACCGAAAAGGCCAGCCCGTGCGCCTGCCCCGGCGTGGGGTAAGGATCCTGCCCCAGAATGACCACCCGCGTGTCAGCCAGCGGGCACAATTGCAGCGCGGCGTAGAGGCACGGCTCAGGCGGCAGCGTCTCCTCCCGGGCATAACGCTCGGCCACGGCTTTGCGCAGGGTTTGAAAGGCCGGCGTCTGCAAAAAGGGGCGCAGCGCCTCGCGCCAATCGGTTTTCACATCTGCATCCCCGGCGGCGGCTTGCCCAGCGGATTGATCGGCTGAAACGGCAGCTCAAAGGCGTCTCGAAAATCGTACAGGTTTCGGAAGTCGGCCTCCCGGTCATTCTCCGTTTTCCCGAACATGCCCACGGAAATGAGATTGTAAACCAGCCGCCCGATATCGGCCGTCGAGCGGATGTTGTATTTGGCCAGGATATCGGCGGCAAAGGGGCCGTATTCCTCCAGCATGAAGTCGCGGAAGCCTTCGGCCAGCTGCCGGCCGTTGACATGCCCGTGCACTTCTGCGCCCGGCTGCCCGGCTTGCAGCCTCCGGAGGGTGTAATTCAGCGCCGCGGGCATCAGCTCATAAGCCTGCCGGGGAAAGGCGGAGTCGCGCTCCAGAATCTTGCTCACGGCCTGATCAAAGCGTTCGTTATGCATGGGTCTCAGAGCCTCACCGGAAGGCCGGCTTCGCGCAGCGCTTCCTTGATTCCGCGGCAGGTGTAGCCCATGGTGTGCACCATCGAAGCCACGAGTGCCGCATCTGCGTGGCCCCGGGTAAGCACGTCGATCAGATGCTGCGGCTTCCCTGCGCCGCCGGAGGCAATCACCGGCACGCGCACCGCATCGCTCACCAGCCGGGTAATCTCCAGCTCATACCCCTCCCGCACGCCATCGGTATCAATCGCGTTCAGGCAGATCTCGCCTGCGCCCAGCTCCGAAGCCTCCCGCGCCCAGGCCACGGCGTCGCGCCCCGTGGGCTCCCGCCCGCCGCGGATCACCACCTCGTAGCCCGAGGGAATCGCCGAAGAAACCGGCACCCGCCGCGCATCCAAGCCCAACACCACGCACTGCCGCCCAAAGGCGCGCCCCCCCTCGTCCAGAATCTGCGGCGAAAGCACCGCCAGCGAGTTCAGCGACACCTTGTCCGCCCCTGCCAGCAGCGCCGCGCGCATGTCTTCCACCCCGCGGATGCCGCCGCCCACGGTGAAGGGCACGCTCAGCGCCCGCGCCGCCCGCGCCACCATCTCCAAGTCGCACGGGCGGTGCTCCGCACTGGCCGTGATATCATAAAAGACCAGCTCATCGGCACCCCCGGCGCACGCCTGCGCCGCCATCTCCACGGGGTCGCCCACATCCACATTCCCCTGAAACTTTACACCCTTGGTTACCCGCCCGTTGCGGACGTCCAGGCAGACGATCAATCGCTTCAGCAGCATACGCCCCCCCATGCCAGAAAGTTGGCCAGCAGTTTTGCGCCTGCCGCTCCGCTTCGCTCCGGATGGAACTGCGTGGCCACAAGCGAGCCCTGCCCAATGGCCGAGGCAAACGTTACCCCGCAGTAATCCGTCCGCCCCAGAATCGCCGAAGCCGCCGCCGGGCGCACATAATACGAGTGCACGAAATAGAAGGCTTCATCCTGCGCGATGCCGGCGAAGAGCGGGTGCGCCGTGTGATGCACCGTGTTCCACCCCATGTGCGGAATCTTTGCCGTGGGCTCCAGCGCAGCGTCAAAGCGGAGGCACTCCCCGGCAATCAGCCCCAGCCCGGGCGTGCCGCCGTCTTCCTGCGAGTGCTCCAGCAGCAGCTGCATCCCCAGGCAGATCCCCAGCGTGGGCACGCCGCCCGCCGCCGTTTCGCGCAGCAGCCGGTCAAATCCGCGCGCCCGCAGCCCTTCCATGCCCGAAGCCGCCGACCCCACGCCCGGGAACACCACGTGCCCCCCCTCGTAGGCCGCCGCCTCCGCAATCACCCGCGGCCGGACGCCCAGCCGCTCAAATGCCAGGCACACGCTCGTCAGGTTCCCGGCGCCATAATCCAGAATCGTAACCATAACCGCATCATACCAAAACCCGCCCCCCGCCGCCAGGCCGCAGATCGAATGAGCCGCACAAATCGGGAACGCCGCGCACGGTGCAGACGGTCGGGGTGCCCGGATGGAACGCGCCGGAGGCGGATGGATGTTGATATGGACGTGAGAGCAGGTGAAGGGGTTTCGAGAGAAAGAGGAGTTCGGCTGGGGTTTCGGGGCGGATAGACGGATTCGGCTTGGCGCATCCGCCAAA
>CALBHX010000024.1 GCA_937892925.1 uncultured Lentisphaeraceae bacterium | reverse complement strand
TCCGCGGAGAAGAATGCGACCGGAAAGAGCGTTTTATTCATATTTTCTCATTCAAGATACTAGCCTTCCGACCTGCAGAAGAACGTGCGGAAGCAGATTTTGAAGTTCGGTGCTCCAAAGGAACATATGTTCGTACATTAGCGCACGACTTAGGCGCACATCTTGGTGTTGGCGCACACCTATGTGCACTCAGACGAATTGCTTCGGGTAAAATCACCCTTCCATCTGCCACCCCTTTCGCCGATTTATTAGATCTGTCGCGAGCCGACTTAGAACGTAGAGTTATCTCCTGTACCAGCTATCTTGCCGGAGTATTCTGATGGCTTGTCGGTTGACGCGTTCGCTGAATACGTTACCCTCACAGGCGGCTCTGGCTGTTGGGACGTTTGATGGCGTACACTTAGGTCATCAGGCATTGTTAAACGCCATGATTGACTTCTCGGCCTCTCATAATCGATGTGCGTCAGTACTCACTTTCTCCGCTCCGCCAAACGGCTTTTTACACCCCGCATCTGATCCAGGAAGACTTATGGACAATTGTTCCCTGGTGCACACTCTTCGCGGCATGATTTCAAACGGGTTACTCATACAGCAGACATTTAATGCAGCATTCGCATCCATACCTGCACCCGTGTTTGCAGCATCCTTACAACATGCTGTTATTTTTTGCGGAGAAGATTGGCGTTTTGGCATGGGAGCAGAGGGTTCTCCCAGACTCTTGCAAGCTTTAGGATTTGACGTTCATATTATCCCTTATGCGCAATGGCAAGGCACCCGAATTTCCTCTTCCAGAATCCGTTCAGCCTTACGCCAAGGAAAATTCGATGAGGCAGCTACTATGCTGGGACGGCCCTGGCAGTTTTCAGGACGTGTTGAACACGGCCGTGGACTTGCCGGCACGTTGTTTGGAGTTCCGACATTAAATATTCCGTATCACGGACGATCAGATGAACGGATGGCTCCGCTCGCGCATGGTGTCTATCTCGCTAATGCCCGCGTACAAAGACTAAACACATCAACTCCAACATACTGGCCAGCACTTGTCAATTTTGGCACAGCACCAAGTATCAAACAGATCCATTCACCCCTCTTTGAGGTTCATCTGATTGGAGCCTCCGGCGATTTTTATGATGCCCAAGTTGAACTATCCTTTAATACTCCACGCCTTCGTCCAGAGCAACATTTCTCCTCTCTTGTAGAACTTAAACAGCAAATTCTAAAAGATCTCGCGATAGCACAGGAGTGGTTCACTGCGCATGGGCATTAAGAAGTGTTGCAGCTCTAACAATCTCCGCGTCTGCACCCACCACAACAAGCGTATCTCCGGCCTGCAATACCGTATCTCTTCCAGGCGAAACATTTAAAGCTCCATTACGTGAGCAAACAGAGATGACCGCAGCCCCTGTAGCTCCGCGCAAATTCAATTCACCCAATGTATGCCCGATAGCGGACGAGTTTTTATCGAGTGTCATCGTTTCTGTATGAACCGCAATCAATGCATCAATTGCAACCGGGTTCTCCGGAGGTAAAGCGTCTATATCAAAAGCTCGAGACAACGTGGCATGAGACGCTTGATATTCCTTCCGGAACCGCTTAGAAAAACGTGCAGCCATCACTCCAACTCCTAGAACCGCAACAGCGATCACCCACATATTGGCCACAAAACCTGAGCATAACACCGCAGCGTAGGCGATAATCCCCGCCCAACCTACAAGCCGAAGAACCGATCTAATCAAACGACGCACCCGAAATAATCCGTGCCCCATCCCGACAAATGCATCCTCCGCCACATGCCGTGCAATCTCTCCCCAAGAATGCCATGCAGCCCAAAATGTCGGAGCCGAAATCACCAACGCCACAACACAGCACAAGAGTCCTCCCCATGGAATTGTCTCTCCCCCAGGCAACCAATCAAGCTCATTCAGGTGATTCAAAAACGCCTGCATCCACTCAAGACGGGAGGCGGTATACACGCCTGCGAACAATATGGCCACAAGCGCCAAATCAACCCCCAAAAAGATCGCATGGCCGCGAATATGTGCCGCTACGGAAACCCCACTCGCAGAACGATGATTAACCAATGAGGCAAGCCACCGCCGATACCATCGCAGTAAATCTCCCACACGCGGGCCACATCCTTTGACCAACCACCCGTATAATCGATCCGAATAACGTAGCAAATATGGATTCGTTGCCGTACACAATAAGGCCACCCCCACCGCAATCTGATATAACGGACGCTCCGTTAGCTGCCGAGACATGGCAATCCCGGCAATAATAAACGAGAATTCCGCCACCTGCCCCATTCCAATACCAACCTTAAATGCATCCCGCGGGCGTTCTCCAACCAGTAGACAGGCGATGGTATTGTTTAGTAACTTCATTACAATCATTGCCACAGTCACCAGGATCACCGTTCCAATGTGTGCCCAAATAACCTTTGGATCCATCATTAATCCGACCGACACAAAGAATACTGCTGCAAACAGATTCGTTACAGGATGTACCGCGCGTTCAATTTGCCACCTGGCCCGTGCCTCAGCAATAATCGCCCCTGCCAAAAACGCGCCAACAACCAAAGATAACCCCAACACATTCTGCGCCAAGTAAGAAATACCAAAACAAACCCCCAACGCGGCCATCAATACCATCTCATCTTCAAACCGTTCAGCAATTGCGTTCATCAGCTTCGGGACAAACAAGATGCCAAATACAATCACCCCAACCAAAAACAAGGTCAATACCCCTAATTGGCGGCCAATTGTCAACAACGTATCACTCAAACTTTGAGCCTCTCCTCCACCTACCCCGCCCAGCACCGCAATCAACAAAATCGCCAACACATCCTCAATCAGGGCGATAGCAAAAGTACAATCCGAGAATCGTTTACCCAACCATCCCAAACTCTGCAAAGTTTTAGCCGCAATCGACGTAGAGCTATCGCACAAAATTAACCCCAGCAGGAAACACTCCAAATTCCCCCACCCGAGCAACTTACCAAGGCAAAACCCTCCAAGTACCATAAACACCACATCCCAAATCGCCGGAAAGACAACTGCCGCCCCCATCTGGCGCACACGGCGGAAACTAAATCCAAGCCCAATGGAGAACATCAGAAACATCACTCCCAAGTCGGAGAGCATCTGAATATTCGTTTCGCTATGAATCAACGCCGGTCCAACAGCATGCGGCCCAACCACTACTCCAGCCAATATATAGCCAACCGTCAGCGGCAAACGAAACCGAGAAAACACCAACCCAACAATGGCCGCAACCACAATGACAATACTCAAATCCGCGAAAAAAGAAACTGCACTATCCATCCTGCCTCCGCCATGTCATTGTTTACCTGTAATTGTAACATACTTACCAGTTTCTCGATAGATGGAGGAGCCCCTTTCATGTATACACAAGCTGAGTTGAGACGCGATCCATCAAACAACCTCCAACGCCCCATCTGTAACGCCAATCCAAAAATAACACTTCCCGTTGTTGTATCAAACGAGAGAACCCACCGGTAGAGAAAGTATGCGGCCTTACGCAAATCGGGACAACGTGAGGTACGTTTTAGAACAATAACAGTGATTTAAAGAAATTAGGGCGCAAAGGAATGAATGTCAACAAATATCCGACAAATACGCCGCCGCTTCGCTCGATGCCCCCCACCCATCCTATATTCACCTTACACATTCGCACCGTCTATAATTCTCCAACACCGCAAGCGCAATTTCTCTACCCCATACCCATCCTCCTGCCTTCACCGGTAATCTGTATAGATCTATCAATGTTCCATCTCTGAGTTCCGGTTGCTTTTGTTGTTCTTTCATTCTTTTCATACGGTTATATAAATCGGAAGAACGGGAACCGGATCGTTGTGTATTTGAAAAAGTCCGCCGCGTCGGAACCGTGTGCAACCGATTCCGGGACGGTGCCTTTTTGGGGTGTAGCCGTTGCATTTGATGCGTATAAACCATTTGATAATCCGAATACGGATAGGCAACACTCCACCAATATTCAGGATGATGAGCCTGTAAATACTCCTTTTCCTGCGTCAATATCGGTATAACCTGATTTTCTAACTTTGTCAGTATTTGGGCGGCGGGTTGGGACATTTCCCCTCGCCAAGTTTCAAACACCTTTGGCCATTCCTCCGTAATCATGGACAGAGATTGAATCAGAATATCCACTTGAAAGCCTGAAATGCGTCCTTGAGCTTCTTCAACGGGGACATTATCTGCCGCCCACAGGTCGATATAGCCTAAAGCTAAGGATGCACGGTCGTGACCAACAACCTCTCCCCAAAGGCGATTGTTTTTTGAAAACCAATACAGACAATTGCTTTCATAGGATGTGCGTTTCCACCTGAGGGTGTTTAAATCATAAATGGGTGCCCCCAACTTACTATAAACCGAATGGGGATCTTCCCGATACGCTTTCGGTTTAAAGGATTTCCATTTCCCGATTGACACATACTGTGCCGGAATGAGTTTTCCCCAATAATCTCCGTTCAGCCATTTTTGAGCATCCAGTTGGATCAACGGATTTGCCATCAGGAAATGAAAGTTGTTATTAACAGCCTCAAAAACAGCTTTTAATTTTTCCTGTTCCGCCTCGGGACATTGGGAGAGTAACGCCGAATCCGGTTCAAAATAGGGCCGTTTTGTCATCGGATGAACGGCGGGGGTCTGTTGCCACCCGTCCATAAACAAATCCGGATGAATTTTCTTAACG
>CALBHX010000023.1 GCA_937892925.1 uncultured Lentisphaeraceae bacterium | reverse complement strand
AATACACGCTTATCCAACGACAAATCAGGAGGGAGATTATCATCGTTATATGTAAGCGTTACAAAGCAGTTCTCTTTATGCATAGAAGCCTCTAGAACGCAACGAACAGCCCACTGGCGGGAGCGTTCGAGGCGACAGCCGATACATTGACCACAAGGTAACGAGATAGGCTTCCAAATGCCTTGAAGTATACCAATTAAATCAGCTCCGTAGTGGTCAAGAGAAAACCTGACTTGACGGGTTACAGTATTCTGAAATGCAGGTCTGGGGTGATAACATGGCACAGAGAAATCCTTTGTTCCTGCCAGCCACACACAACACTTTATAATAGAGAGTAAATAACGCTCCCCCTCTTACGGGGGAGCTGTAACATCAAAGGCGGAAACCGCCACGCATAGGCGAAGCCTGAAGGTTCTTGCTCTTCACGTTCATAGCTCCTTTAGTAAACATCCGGCGCGATTTAGACTTAGATAAACGGTGTCTAGACATTTGTATCACCTCCTTTCAAGCCTATCTTCTCAATCAACCAAGCAACAAACTTAAACACATAAATTACAACTGTTACTACCTGCTCTTTCATAGTCCATGCGTCCTTAAATAACCTGTACTATACTTGCTCTTTTCACTATTCTTCTTTTCTTCTTCCAAAACTTCACGGAATGAACGGCGTCTCTTCAGCTCCTGCCTTACACCATCATAAACCCTCGACATCATGCGACCAGTACCTACGCCTGCATCATTCAAATATTCAGATAGCTGCCTAATCGCGACATCCTCTCAATCAACCAAATCTGTTGAACCATCCTATAATGAATACACCTCAAAATCCCGTATCCACACATGTCTCATCTTTCATCTTTCCGTAATCATACCTTTACGTAGCGTTTTCTCTTTAAGATCATAAATTTTGATACACTAAAAGCCGTAGGCTTGGCGTTGGCAGCAGGAGGTGAAAGATGATCCCGCAGTGGTTTATTGAAGAAAAAAGAGACGGTCATATCCATTCAGAAAAGGATATCCGTGATTGGATACGTGCTGTTACCGATGGAACACTCCCGGACTATCAGATTTCTGCATGGTTAATGGCGGCTTTTCTTAATGGCCTGACATCCGAAGAAACTGCAATTCTTACCGATGCAATGATGCATTCTGGAGAATGTCTATCTTTCGATTTACCACGCCCTACAGCAGATAAACACTCTACTGGAGGAGTTGGCGATAAAATTTCCATCCCTCTTGCACCGTTATGTGCGTCATTAGGGATGGCTGTCCCAATGATTTCCGGACGAGGCCTTGGTCTTACCGGAGGGACTCTGGATAAATTGGAAAGTATCCCAGGGATGAATGTTCACCTATCAACAAAGGTCTTTCAACAAATTGTTGCAACGGTTGGGTGCTGTATGATCGGGCAAACAAACACACTGGCTCCAGCCGATCGCCGTCTTTACGCCTTACGTGATGTTACAGCCACCGTTCCAAGCATCCCATTGATCACGGCTTCCATTATGAGCAAAAAGCTGGCAGAGGGTGCGCAAACATTACTTTTCGATGTTAAATTTGGTTCTGGTGCATTCATGAAAACAGAAGCCGAAGCTCGTGAATTGGCCAAACGTCTGCTTGATACCGGGAAATACCTTGGAAGAACTTGCCGCGCACTAATTACTGATATGAATCAACCGCTCGGGAAAACGGTAGGAAATGCCCTTGAAGTGTCAGAATCGCTTGACATTTTGCATGGAAGTGGCCCATGGGATGTTCGTTTCTTGGTTCTTGAAGAGGCTTCTGCCATGGCAGTTGCATCTGGCCTCTTTCACTCGAAACAAGAGGCTCGAACCGCGGCAGAAAAGGCTCTGGATTCCGGAAACGCTCTAACGTATTTTGAACGAATGGTTCAGGCACAAGGAGGAACACTCTCACAGGGCTTACCAGAGGCTCCTATCAGGCTTCCCATTCCAGCCAGAACCTCTGGTTTTGTGGCGCATGTGGATGCACAGCTCATTGGGCGGATCGCCTTGAAATTAGGCGCTGGGCGCTTGGCTGTTACAGATTCCATTCTCCCGGCTGTTGGATTAGAAGAATTGAAGCAACAAGGAGATCGGATTGAGGCGGGCGAACCGCTCGGGTGGTTATGCGCACAAGATCGTGCACGCGCAGAGACTTTATTGGCAGAGGCACAACAGGCATTCACGCTTACCCACACCCCTCCGCCAAATCGTGTACTCATTCATGCGATGTTGGAGTAACGCGGATATGAAAACACCTATACAGCTCTCTTCGTGCTGTATGCGCCTTTTCTTGTTAGATTTTTCTAGAAACGCCTATTGAAACAAGGCTCCTTTTGTCATACCATCCGCATCTACCCACCACTGAGCCTTCTTCGTGTCAATACGTTCAATCTGTTTTGGGGTCATCTGAATACCTTTTGACGTTGCAGACGAGATTCGTGCTTCAGAAGGGTCAAAAACTTGCTGTGTAATCCGCTGCCCT
>CALBHX010000022.1 GCA_937892925.1 uncultured Lentisphaeraceae bacterium | reverse complement strand
TCCGTTTCTCCATCGCGAGGATTCCGGAAGAGGGAATGCTCCGCGCAGATGCCGCGGCGGTTTTGGACACGCTCAAGGGCGGCGTGTTTGTGAACCGAGAGACGGGGCTCCCTGCGCGCCTTTCTTCAACAGGGGTTGGGAAGCTGATCAGCAACAACGCAGTTGCCAAGTCCATGGCAAACGGATTTACGGCGGCTCAACACAACGCGCTTGCGGCTCGCATCGACAGTCTTTACCAAAATGCCATGCTTGTGGAAGACCGGCCGGACAGAAACGGGGATGTGAACATTCGAAGCATCAAGCGTCTTGTCTGCCCCGTTCAGGTTGGCAGCGCGGAAGCGGGCGCTTACATCACCGTAAAGGAATCCGTAGAACACGGCAACAGGCTCTATTCCGTTGAGGGGATAAAGATAGCGGCATTGCCCCCAACGGTGAGAAGAGTTCTTGCGAACCGCAACTCGGCTGACAATGCCGCCATGCTGGGGGATAGTATACCACACTTCGCCGATGGGGGTGAACGACGTTTCTCGCTTTCGCGTGCTGTGGAAGAGACGCCGCATTTGATCGCTGTGCATAATCTTTCGGAGAAAAATCTCGTCAGGGCGATTGAGCTGGGCGGGTTCCCGATGCCTTCTCTTGCGATTGTGAAAGATAGCCAGGGACATGATGAGTTTGGAGATATATCTGCTCTGTTTCGCCGCGAGACGATCGATCCCGCGTCCGACCGCCGGAACCGCGTATACGGCGGCGACGCGTGGACGCCGGTATTCCCAAAGGTTGAATACAAGGTAGATCCTACGCGCAGAATGGCGCTTGAAAAGGATCTGTTTGAGCTTGCCCAGCAGCCCGCGGGAGGTCTGTTCGCAAGATTCGGTGTGCTCAGAGATCATGGGGTAACGGATACGAGCCGCCTACCCCGCGAAGAGGTGGCGAAGGAGCTGTCGGATGATGATGCTGTTCAGGCGGCTTATCTGGCCGCCAAGGGGAAGACGCTGAAGCCGGTGCGGCGTCCAAAGGTGTGGAGCGGGCATGTGGATGAAACAACGCTTCAACAGGTTGTCTCCCGAGTGGGAGCGAACACCCTGCGCGGCATGGTGATCAGGGCCGGAAAGGAAGAACGTGTACGGCGGAGCAAAAAGCCTGAAGGCGGAGAAGGCGAACAGGCGGAATCCGAAACGAAAGAGGAGCAACTCACGCTGCCAGAAGGGCTCGTAGAAGAAGCGTGAGAACGCTACCACGCCATCCGAGAGGCCATTCGCAAACGCGCAGTCGCCGCTCTCGCAGAAGAACTTGCCAGAAGCGAGGCTGCGGAAAAAGAAAAAGAGGCAAAAGCCCCTTTCCCACTTTACACACTAGATGGAGCCAGCGAAGGGACTCGAACCCCCGACCTACTGATTACAAATCAGTAGCTCTACCAACTGAGCTACACTGGCAAATAAAACTGACGTACATTATACAAAAAACAAGCTCAATAGGTCAAACACGAATATAAAGACTCTAACTAGAAAAATAGATCTATTCACCACTTCAGGAGAATGAAACAGGTAACACGCGATTATAACGTCTGAATACAAAAATCACCGACAAGGCAAGAGACAACAAATTCGAAACACACGGAAGATTCATCACATACCATCATTGAAATGTATAAAAACATACCATGATGTTACGTGACCAGATCTGCATATTCAAGGCTCCACTACTCGGCTTTATTTTCGTAACATTCTCTTTTGATATGAATAGAAATCTAGACTATACAGTAAAAATATTGTACACATTGAAATCTAATATCAGCCCCATCCCCATCATTATCATCATCTGCAACACCCGTAAAAAGCAAAGCGAAAAATAGAATAACGTTAACCCAAGCACACTCAATAAGCGAATGCTAAATCATACCTCCACCCAAACAGTCATCCACTCCGCGGATTCACAACTATTACTCACTCCATCAATTGGGTCTCTTCCCAGCCATCGTCCGTCTTTGGGATTATAGTGGCGGTAGTTATAG